>JBEBBH010000022.1:0-5696 GCA_041158485.1 Bacteroidota bacterium
CACGGCTTCCCAATTTCCGGTGATGTCACTGGTTTCGGTTGGAATTACGAATTTGTAGTGGTTTAGGTCATTTAACTTTTGGACTGCTTCGTAGACTGTCTTGCCTTTTGGGTCGTTCAGCTTTAGTTTAACAGGATGCGAAGCCGGCAATTTGTTCGCATTATCGTTTAAGATAAAAGACAAATACACGGTATCACCCGGACGCCAAACGCCTCGTTCTCCGTAAATATAGCCTTTGATTCCTTTTTGCAGGGTTTCACCCGACACATCAAAATTGCTCAGCGATAACGAAAGCTCGTCGTCTAATTTCACGTAAGTGCTTTGGTCGCCGTTGCTTACAATAGCAAAGTAGGCGTATTTTTCCAATTGGAAAGAAGCCAAACCATCGCCATCGGTTTGGGAACTGGCTATTTTTTGTTGTTGGTAATTGTACAAATCAACCGTAGCGCCCGATACAGCGGCTGTAGTCACAATATCACTAACGGCCACTACCACTGATTTGTCGGTGCCTCTTTTGGCAATCACACCCAAATCGGAGGCTAAAATATTCGTCCCGACTCTGGTGTTGTAGAAGTAATAGTTGGTACAAGGATCTTGTCGCTCGCGCCACTCGTAATCTTGTTCGTAATAGTAATCGTAACCGCTGTTGCTGTAATTGATGTCGTCTTCAGCCACCGGTTCTTCCTCTTCCTCGTTGTTGTAATCTTCGTCGTCTTCAGCGCTTACCGAAGTACATTTGTACATCGAGTACTCTTTTTTAAAGGAAAATTCAACACGGTAAATGGCACCCGGTTCCGGTTTGATAATTTTGGACAAATCCAGCGCGTAAGTATTCCATTTGGTGTAATCAATAAGGTTGTTTTGCTTGAGCTCTATTTTGGTTTTGGCTACCGATTGTCCCACTCTGCGCAGGTTTTCGGTACCGTTGAGATTGTTGTCTTGCAAAAACTGTAAGATGTTGTTTTTGTAAATCTTAAAGACTTTCACGTCAACAGCATTCAGATTCGCAGCCTCAAAATTGATTTTTAAATTGTTGGAACTCGGTAAAATAGTACCGCTTTTGAGCAATTTTACACCGGGTTTTACTTGTTCAAACAGCAACTTTTCGGAGTAGTTTTGCTTCATCTTGTAGCCATCGATGTTTTCAATGCCCTGAAACACTTCGACTAATTTGCTTCCGGAAAATCCGGTTTCGGCGGCAGCTACGGCTTCAACGATTTCTTCTACAGCAACAGCAGCAGTGTCTACAGCAGCCATTACAGTATCGACGGTTGCAGTAGTAGTACCGCGGTCGACTTTAGAATCGGGTTCTTTGTTGTAAAACACTTTTAGAACATTCCCCATGGTGGCAAACTTGAGGTTGTTGGTATTTTCAATAGCCACTAAGCCTTTGAAATCCTGGTCTTTTTTGAGCGGATCGGAAAAGTTGATTAAAACCGATTGGTTGTTGGCATCGCCTACTTCGATTTTCAAGACTTTAAACTGATTTTTACCCGGAATCGGGAATTTGGCCACGCCTTTTTGGTCGATGTCAACCGCATCACCATCCCAATTGATAAAAATCTCACTGTCGTCATCAAAACGCTGAATACTATCGATCATAAACTTAAAATCGGTGCTCGTGCTTAAGGCTTTGTCAAATTTAATTTTGAGCTTTTTATCGTTTTGTGTCGCTTCAATAATTTTTTGGGCTTCTTCTAACGTTAGGTTATCAGCGGTTTTTAAATTACCGTTCAAGTAGTACCAGTCTTTGCTATAGGATTGTAAATCTTGGGTATTGACGATAAAATCTTGCTTGATGGTTTTAACGGAAAAATTGAAATTCGCTAACTCCTTCGGCACTTTATTGGTGATTTCCGAAAGCCTTAACGTAATTTGATAGAGCGTATTTTGCTCTAATTTTTCGTTCGGAATAAAGGCTATGGTATTAGGCGACAAAGCGACTACTTTACCGCTCACGCTCGGAGAAACATCAAACAAATCGCTGTCTAATTCCTGATTAGGTTTCCAATCGCTTTTATTGAACGCCAACTGCACCCTGAAATCGGAGTTGACCGAGACAAAGCCCGATGAAAATCCTGTAATGTAATCTTTGTAAAGAGAGGGATCTGAATCAAAATCGGAAGCCGATTTTTTAGAACAGGATTGCCATAGTAACATGGCAACAAGCAAACCTAGAATCTTGCTGGTTTTCATCGTTTTAAATAAAATTATTTGTTAGAACTTTTGCCTTGGAATTTTTCTCCAATTAGCATCATAACGCTAAAGTTATTAAAATAGTATTTACGTTATGAATATTTTTTTAAGAATATTTTTCTGAATTTTTTAGTTGCGTTTGGCCGCAAAAAATCGGACCATCAAATCGGCAGCTTCTTGGGCTAAAACGCCTTTAACAACTTGGGTTTTGGGATGCAATTGGGTGCCTAATTTTTGAAAACCGCGTTGCTCATCGGAAGCACCGAAAACCACTTTGGCGATTTGACTCCAATACAAGGCACCGGCACACATCTGGCATGGTTCTAAAGTTACGTACAAAGTACAGCCTTTGAGGTATTTGCCACCGATAAAATTGGCCGCCGAAGTAATGGCTTGCATTTCAGCATGAGCCGTCACATCGTGTAGCATTTCGGTGAGGTTGTGGCTGCGGGCAATCACTTTGTTATCAATTACAATAACAGCACCTACGGGAATTTCACCTTTTTCAAAAGCCATTTCGGCTTCCTGCAAGGCTTTCTTCATAAAATACTCGTCGGTGAAAGGATTTTCCATAAAACAAAAATACTATTTTAGTGGTATTCTCGTTGTTATTGGGAACATTAAAGTTGATTTTGATGGAACCTAAATTTAAAATTGACATCCCGAAACCTTGTCACGAAGATTGGAATGCCATGACTCCGAATGAAAAAGGAAAATTTTGCAGCGTTTGCAACAAGGGTGTAGTTGATTTTACCGAAATGAGAGCGGTAGAAATTCAAACCTATTTTCTCAAAAATCAAGGACAACAAATTTGTGGGCGGTTTAAAAACGAGCAAATGAGTGCTACATTTGACCTGCTAATTCCACAAAATGTTTTCAAACAACGAATGTCTTTTCATAAAGCTTTTTTACTGATCTTATTTGTGGTGATGGGCAGCACACTTTTTAGTTGCAAAAATCACGACAATGCTACTTTGGGAGAAGTAAGTATAGCACAAGACACAGTTGAAAGCCTTACAACCGTTGGAATTATTATTCAACCCAAAGATTCTATTCCGGAAAAAACAGCGGAAGAGAAAACCGTTTACAACACTAATGAAGTAGATAAACTTCCTAGTTTTCCGGGAGGATTGTCCTCTTTTTATAAATTCATGAACACCAACATGAATATTCCGACTAGCAATAAAGAAGAGCAACTGGTCTCTTTTGCTTCTTTTGTAATAGACAACGACGGTACCGTAAAAGAAATCCAAATCATTAGAGGGGAAAACCAAGCATTCAACAATGAAATCATTAGGGTTTTAAAATCCTCTCCAAAATGGATTCCGGCAGAACTCAACAAGAAAAAAGTTGCCGTAAGCTATACCGTTCCGATTAGAATTATTCCTTAACTGAATTATCCCAACAAAAAACGTAAATTTGCTTTTTAATCCCATGAAAAGCACGCTTCTTTCACATATCAACAATCCTATCGACCTTAGAAAACTAGATGTTTCGCAGCTGCCTGAATTGGCCAAAGAATTGCGAGCATTTATCATTGATATTGTTGCCGTTAAAGAAGGCCATCTCGGTGCTAGTTTGGGCGTAGTTGAGTTGACCATTGCCTTGCATTACGTGTTCAATACACCCGAAGATTTGTTGGTTTGGGATGTTGGGCATCAAGCTTACGGTCATAAAATTTTAACCGAAAGACGAACAAAATTCGACACCAACCGTCAACTCGGCGGACTATCGGGTTTTCCGAAGCGCAACGAAAGCGTTTATGATACTTTTGGCGTAGGTCATTCTTCTACTTCCATTTCGGCGGCTTTAGGCATGGCGATTGCCTCGCAACTCAAAGGCGAAAACAAACACCATATAGCTGTCATCGGCGATGCTTCGATTGCCAGCGGAATGGCCTTTGAAGGATTGAATCATGCCGGCGTAACCAATGCCGATTTGCTGGTGATTTTAAACGACAATGCTATCGGAATTGACCCAAGTGTCGGCGCCTTGAAGAACTACTTAACCGCAGTCAAAGAAGGCAAAAACCCGAAGCAAAACAACATGATTAAATCGTTGAACTTCGATTATTCGGGTCCGATTGACGGGCACGATTTACCGACGTTAATCAAAGAATTAGAACGACTCAAAAAAGTGAAAGGGCCCAAGTTTTTGCACATCATTACCACCAAAGGTAAAGGTTTGCAACAAGCCGAAGAAGACCAAGTAAAATACCACGCTCCGGGCAAGTTTGATGCGACTACCGGAGAAATAATACAAAAATCAGAAGAGCATTTACCGCCAAAATTCCAGGATGTTTTTGGGCTGACTTTAGTCGAATTGGCTAAAAACAATCCGAAAATTATCGGCATCACACCGGCTATGCCAAGCGGCAGTTCGATGAAATTCATGATGGAGGCTTTTCCGAACCGCGCCTTTGACGTTGGGATAGCCGAACAACACGCCGTAACTTTGGCAGCCGGAATGGCAACCCAAGGCATGGTGGTTTTTTGCAACATTTATTCGACTTTCCTGCAACGCGCTTACGACCAAGTGATACACGATGTGGCCTTGCAAAACCTTCCGGTGATTTTTTGTTTGGATCGCGCCGGATTGGTAGGTGAAGATGGCGCGACGCATCACGGCGTATTCGACATCGCCTATTTGCGTTGTATACCCAACATTATGATTTATGCGCCTAAAGATGAAATCGATTTGCAAAACATCCTATATACGGCTTCCTTGGGATTGAAACATCCGATTGCCATCCGTTATCCGCGTGGCAGAGGTAAAAATGCCGATTGGAAATTCCCTAGCGATTTCCAAAAAATCGAAATGAGAAAAGCACAAAAACTCAAAAAAGGCAAAAAAGTAGCCATACTTTCTACCGGAACTATCGCTACCAATGTAGCAGCAGCTTTGGCTGACATAGAAGACGACGGCCACTTTGCACACTATCATTTCGGGTTTGTCAAACCTTTAGACGAAAAGAAACTCCACAAGATTTGCGATAAATTTGCCACGATTATCACTGTAGAAGATGGTGTAACCACAGGCGGATTTGGCAGTGCAATTTTGGAATTTGCTGCGAAAAACGATTACGTAAACGAAATCTTCCTTTGCGGTGTGCCCGATTATTTTATCGAACACGGTACCGTAGATGAATTACAACAATTCTGCAATATTGATGTAGATGGCTTGAAGTCGCTTTTTTCTACTTTACTAGAAGAAGACGAAGATTAAGCCGTTACAATCTTGTTCAACTCAACTGCTTTTCCATCGGTTAGCATCGAAATAAAGTGGCAGATATGCAACAGCCTTTCGTAAAGACCTTCTTTCTCCAAATGGTGTTTTTCGGGTAATATCTTCATCAACAACTTATCGTAATTGGTAGCGCAACCGTTGTGCGTATTGTTGTAAGCAGTGATAAACCTATCCAACAAATTATTGATGATTTGGTAACCCGACAATTCTTTTTCAATTACTTCCCGACTTTGGTAAATGTTTTTAACGCTCAA
>JBEBBH010000023.1:0-4848 GCA_041158485.1 Bacteroidota bacterium
TCCATCAGCTTTTTCACGATAATCAGGTAAAAACCGTAGGACACCGCATTGATAAAAACCAACAAATTACCCAAAGGTGCATTGGTTGCGCTGCCTATTGATTGTCCGTATAAAATCAAAAAGCCGGTGCCGAAAAGTCCGAGTAAAATCCCAATAATTTTTCGCCATTCCATTCGTTCTTTCATCAATATCGATGACAAAATTAACACGATAATAGGCGTAGTCACCATAATCACCGCTCCCGAGATGGGCGAGGTATAACTCAGCCCTTTAAAAAAAGTAAGCATGTTCAACGCTACACCAAACAAGGCTGCCGCTGCAATTCGAGGGAAATCTGAACGCTGGATTTTTTCCTTCGGTCCCAAAAAAGAAACCAACCAAAACAAAACCGTAGCGCCTGAAACACGGAGTAAAATAAAGCCGTAGGGTTTTAAGAAAGTCGGCATCACGTCTTTGGCAATGGTAAAGGAAACGCCATAAATAATGGACACAAAAGTAGCAGCCAACAAGGCCCAATTTCGCTTACTCATGCGATAAAAATTCGATAACTTGTTGGGCGACTTTCGGACTGTTACCCACAAAAATTTGTCCATCGGCTATAATCACCGGGCGCGATAAAAAAGTGTAATGTTCCAAGATATATCTTTTAAAATCGGCTTCCGACAACTTTTCGTCTTTCAAACCCATTTCTTTGTATAAAGTTGCTCTTTTGCTGAAAAGCACTTCATAACTGCCTGCCATTTGGGCCATTTCTTCCACTTGCTTTACCGTCATCGGCTCAGTTTTTATGTCTTGTAACTGAAAAGTCTCCAACTGCGGCAACGATTTTAAAATACGCTGACAAGTACTGCAAGTTTTCAAATGATATATTTTTCGCATGGCTAAAAGTTTAACAATTCCAGCCACAAAAATACGCGGTTATGGCTTGGCAATTTTGTATTTTTATCAAAAAAAATTATGGACGCATCATTTAAAATCTGGGAAACCAACCGACAATTATATTTAAAGCTGATCAACAATTATTCGTTGGAACAGCTCAACAAAATTCCTGACGGTTTCAGTAATAATTTGGTCTGGAATTTAGGGCATATCATCGTAGCGCAACAAGGTTTGGTGTACCGACTTTCGGGCTTGCCGGTGAATGTTTCCGAGGACATGACCAATACCTATAAAAACGGTTCCAAACCTACGGGTCAAACCACGCAAGCAGAAGTCGATGAACTCAAAGAATTATTGATTTCCCTAATGGAACAAACCAAAGCCGATTATGCCGCCGGTAAATTTCAAAATTATACCGAATACACCACCGGAACCGGATTTCACTTGGCGTCGACTAAAGAGGCAATCGAATTCAACAACTACCACGAAGCCTTACATTTGGGCTTTATGATGAATATCCGAAAGTTTATTTAGAAGCCCTGCCTGCCGGTAGGCAGGTAATCCGGCTATACGTTACAATCTTTTCCCGAAAAGGAAAAGGATTTTCACTCCTATCCGGGCTATTGAAAAACGAAAAAAAGTACATTTGCAATCTAATTGAAACTCAAATGAAATTTAATACCAAAGTCATACATGGTAACCAACACCATGAAGAAGTAACCGGAGCGGTGATGCCACCGGTATTTCAAACCTCAACTTACGCACAAGTTTCTCCCGGGAAACCTGTAGGCGATTACGAATATTCTCGTGCTGCCAATCCAACCCGTCAAGCCTTAGAGGATGCTTTAGCCAGTATCGAAGGCGGCGCACGCGGTTTGGCTTTCGCATCAGGATTAGCAGCAACCGACTGTTTGTTGCGCATGTTCAAAGCCGGTGACGAAATCATCGCCATGGACGATTTGTACGGCGGAACCTATCGTTTGTTTACCCGTTTGTACAACAATAGCGGTATCAAATTCCACTTTGTGGACATGACCGATTTAGACAAACTCCAATCGTTAATCAACGAAAATACCAAATTGGTATGGGTAGAAACACCTACCAACCCGTTGATGAAATTAGCCGACATTGCGGAAGTTGCCAAAATCACTAAAAAACACAACATCCTTTTTGCGGTAGACAATACTTTTGCAACACCGTATTTGCAAAAACCGTTGGATTTAGGTGCCGATATTGTAATGCACTCGGCCACTAAATATTTGGGCGGACACAGTGATGTAATTGCCGGCGCTTTAATCATCAAAGACAAAGCTTTGGGCGATGAATTACACTTCAAACAATTTGCTACCGGCGGAACTTTAGGGCCAATGGACAGTTTCTTGGTATTGCGCGGTATCAAAACCTTGCATTTGCGTGTACAAAGACACTGTGAAAACGGAGAAAAAGTAGCTAACTTTTTGGCCAATCATCCTGAAGTAGACAAAGTATTCTATCCTGGATTACCGGATCATCCGTTCCATTCAATTGCAAAAAAACAAATGAATGGTTTTGGTGGTATGGTTTCTTTCACCTTCAAATCAGGTAAAAAAGAAGATGCCATTGCGTTCTTAGAAAAAGTAAAAGTATTCACCTTAGCTGAGTCTCTGGGCGGTGTAGAATCGTTGGCCAATCATCCTGCTTTGATGACACACGCTTCCATTCCGGAAGACAAACGCAAAGAAGTGGGCATCACCGACGACTTAGTACGTTTAAGCGTTGGTGTAGAAGACATAGACGATTTGTTGGCCGACTTAGAACAGGCTTTCCGATAAAACAAAAAAGCGCCGAAATTCGGCGCTTTTTTTATGCTGTGTTTTAAATCAGAAACCGTAATTCACCCCAAGGCCTATGACCTGACGGGTTTGAAAGCCTGAAAAGGCGTTATCGTCGTAAATAGTTTGGAAGGCAAAATTGGTAGTCAAATATTTATTGACTTTCATGACAATATTCAAGGTATAATCAATATCAATGTTATAGGGCTCTTCCAAATAGTTGGTATAGGAGTTAAAAATATTTTCCGCCGTCACATTTTCCATAATGTTGAACTTATAATAAGCGTTCACAGCGGCTCCAAACTCATAACGCGAAGTTTGCCCTTGTGCCACACCAAAAGCCGGTCCAAGATCAGTAAAATGCTTGTGAACCATAATGACTTTGGAAGTCGCCGGCGCCACGTTAATCTTTAAATTATCACTCTTTTTCCACATCATACCGGGACCAAACTGTGTAAAAGTAGGCGAAAGGAAATGTGAAATTTTAACCGCACTGTTAGCCGGATCAAAACCGGAATCAAACTGCGTTTTAAAGTTAAAGAAGAATGAGTAATACCATTCGCCCGACGCTTTTTTTCCTAACAAAGAGTTGAATTCAAATCGGTCATCGGTTTTGCGCAAATCCTGGCCGGAAATTTTAGTTAAGCCATAATTGGCGTTCAACTTATTGTCCCATGTCCAAGTGTCACTTTTGTAATTGAAGTCGTATTTCACCCCCATATTCCCGGAAATACTGGTTTGACCACCGGCCAACCAATTGTCAAAACTGGCTTGGTTGGCTAAAAAGGTAAATACCCCTTTTTTCTCCCAACCGTTTGGTTTTTCTTCGTGGATTTTGGAAATGGTTTCTTCAGTCTTTTTTAATAATTCTTTTTCACTGACTTGAGCTTGTGCGATACACGCCACAAAAAAAGTTGCGAGTACCAGACGAAATGTTTTGTTTTTCATACCAAAAAAATTTGCCGCAAAGGTAAGATTTACTTGCGGCAATTTCAAAAGATTCTATTTGGCTTTTTTATAGAGTGGCACAGCCGAACAGGCTTCGCCGTACATGATACTTTTGGCAAAAGGTTGAAGTCTCTGAACGGCCATAATGTAAGCACTTTCCGGAACCGGTTTTTTGGAACAACCTTTAATGATGACCGGTTTATCCTGATATACCGTATAATCCAGTGTTGGTAAAATTTCCTGATACAAAGCGGTATTCAAATCGGATATAGTGCCTAAAACTACTTTTTTAGCAAACGGCGTCAAATAAGTGGTGACTAAAATAGTAGCCCAAGCCGGTACTATGGCATCAGTGGAGCAATGTATGGCTACAAAATGATTGTGATATTGCGTCCAATCGTGATTTTTTAAGGCTTCCCGAAAGTCTTTTTCTTTCAGTAGAAAACCTTCCAACAGCCATTGCGCAAGGTCGATTTGCGTCCGAGTTCCGTTGGGATAATAATCTTCCAAATCGAAAACTTCGAGAGCTGAATTGGCTACTCTGTTGATGATTTCGTCCATTGTTTTAGTGTTCAGTGTTCAGTATTCAGTATTCAGTGACTTTACTGCCGACTGCTACTGCTTACTGAAAACTAATTTTAAAGCATTCCCAGTTCTAACTTAGCTTCTTCGCTCATTAAATCTTTGCTCCAAGGCGGATCGAAAGTGATTTCCACTTCGCACGATTTTACGGCTTCGATTTTGGTGATTTTTTCTTCCACTTCGCGTGGTAAGGTCTCAGCTACCGGACAGTTGGGAGAGGTTAAAGTCATTAATACTTTTACTTCGTTGTCTTCGTTGATCATTACGTCGTAGATTAACCCTAATTCGTAAATGTCAACCGGAATTTCCGGATCGTAAATGCCTTTGAGCACTTTGACTACGTTTTCGCCTAAATTGATATCGTCTTTAAATTCTTCCATAGTTTTTAGTTTTTATTCGTAAGTAATTGAAGTAAGCTCATACGTTCCATATACCGTACTGACCTTTTTTATACCATATCGGTTATTTTCAAAAACAAACCCAAGGGTTATTTGTTGGGGTAGATTTTCATCAGATTCGACTATGCTTGTTAATAAAACATTTTCTTTTATCTCTTGGTAAGAACCTGATTGGTTGTCATTCCATTCCACTTTTTTTTGTTCTTTGGCAAAAGCTAGATCATACCTTG
>JBEBBH010000024.1:0-4121 GCA_041158485.1 Bacteroidota bacterium
TCGGATTCTCGGTTTTATTACCGTTATTTCTGCTCATTGCTCTTTTTCTGACGATAGCTAACGATGGAAAACCTTTCTTTTTCCAACGGCGTCCCGGTAAAAACGGAAAGGTTTTCAGTATAATCAAGTTTAAAACGATGAATGATCGCAAGGATGATTCGGGAAAATTATTGCCGGATGAAGTTCGGTTGACCGCTGTTGGAAAATTTGTTCGTAAAACATCCTTGGATGAGATTCCGCAATTACTCAACGTAATCAAAGGCGATATGAGTTTGATAGGTCCCAGACCATTACTAACCGATTACCTGCATTTGTATAACGAATTTCAAAATCGCCGTCATGAAGTCCGCCCCGGAATTACCGGTTGGGCGCAAGTAAACGGAAGGAACGCTATTTCTTGGGACAAAAAATTTGAGCTCGATGTTTGGTATGTTGACCACATGAGCTTTGTATTGGATTGTAAAATTTTAATAAAAACGGGTCAAAAGGTAATCAAAAGTGAAGGCATTAATGCTGCAAACGGGACTACCAAAGAGCCATTTAATGGTTATAATTGATGAATAATATTTTAATTACATCAGCGGGAAGAAGAGTATCATTGGTGCGATTTTTTCAAAAGGAATTGAAAAAAATATACCCGGAAGCCAAAGTATTTACTACTGATGCTAAGCCGGAGTATGCCGCTGCTTGTCAGGTTTCCGATGCTTCATTTGCTACCCGTAGAGTAACCGAAACAGCATATATTCAGGAACTACTCGATTTGTGTTTGGCTCAGGGAGTTCAATTGGTGATTCCAACTATTGATACCGAGTTATTGATCTTAGCGCAGTCTCGAGCTCTTTTTGCAAAACACGGAATCACTTTGTTGGTTGCTGATGCAGATTGTGTTCAGGTATTCCGTGACAAAAGATTAACACATAAATTTTTTCAAGAGCACGGTATTCAACACGCCAAGGAGTTTACCAGAACTGATTATCAATTGCCCTTGTATCTCAAGCCGTATGATGGCAGTCGAAGCGTTGATAATTATTTGATTACGAATGAAGAACAATTAACCGAATATCATTTTTCAAACGAAAAATTGATGTTTCTGGAATACTTAGACCACAAAGCGCACACAGAGTTTACCATCGATTTGTATTACGATAAAGCTTCAGTATTGCAATGTGCAGTGCCACGAGAAAGGATAGAAGTTCGTGATGGAGAAGTAAATAAAGCCATCACCAAAGCACCTTTCTTTTTAGATGATTTGACGCAAAAACTAAGTAATATTCCCGGATTTAGAGGTTGTATAACACTTCAGGTTTTTGTGAATTCTCAAAACCAATCCATTTACGGTATAGAAATTAATCCGAGATTTGGTGGGGGTTATCCGCTCAGTTATTTGGCCGGCGCTAATTTTCCATTGTGGATTATTCAAGAGTACATGACTGCTAACCAAACGCTTTCTTTTTATAACGATTGGGAAAAAAACTTAATGATGTTGCGCTACGATGATGAGGTTTTGGTGCACAATGTGAATTCATTATAATATGAGTGCTACTATTGTTTTTGATCTCGATGATACGCTGGTAAAAGAAATTGATTACCTCAAATCAGCTTTTAAAGCCATTGCCTGCAAAGTAGATTCGGCCAATGATTCATTGTTTAATCAAATGCTGCTTTGGTATCAAAACAAGGAGAATGTTTTTCAAAATATAGAAACTCTTTATGGGGTGTCGGTTACCGACCTCCGACAGTTATATCGTTCTCATTATCCCTCTTTTTCCAATAAGCCAGCAGTGGTTGCTTTCCTAAAAAGTCTTAAAGAAAAGGGCTTTTTTTTAGGCTTAATAACCGATGGCTTCAGCCAAACACAAAGAAACAAGATAAAAGCATTGGGCATTGAAGAGCTTTTAGATTTAATTGTAATTTCAGAAGAATTCGGTAGTGAGAAACCCAATGAGAACAATTATAAAGTCTTTCATCAGTTTGCAACTAAGAATTATTATTATATTGGCGACAATACAGCCAAAGATTTTCTGGCGCCTAATCGGTTAGGTTGGATTTCGGTTTGTTTGCTAAACAATGGTGAAAATATCCACCCACAAGATTTTACTAAAGAAAATGTATATTTGCCTCAAAAGACTATTGCCGACCTAAACGAACTGTTCACCTTTATTTAACTCCCATTCATCCATGTTACGAAAAATTATCCTAAAACTTCTTAAAATTACGGCCAGAGATATTTCCATAACTCATCATTATAATAATGAGCCTTTTTTGCTAAATTCTTACAATCACAAAGGGTATTGGTACCACGGAAAAAAACGCGAGCAAGAAACAGTAGCTGTTTTTAAAGATTGGATTAATACTGGAGAGTTTGTTTTGGAGATAGGTGGTCATATAGGTTATTTTTCGACACTTTACGCTCATTTGGTTGGGGAAACCGGAAAAGTCGTGGTTTTTGAGCCGAGCTTTGAAAACCTAAAATACCTCACTAAAAATGTACAAAACGTGAAAGCATCTTTGCGCCACAACATACAGTTGGTTCAAAAAGGTGCCGGTGATGTTATTGGTGAGCTTGATTTTTACATCGACCCGATTTCGGGACAAAACAATTCTTTTGTGAAGGATTTTGACGGATTTAAAACAAGTAGAGAGTTATCGGCAGAACAAGATGCAGATGTACAAGTAGTAAAAGTTCCCGTAATTACTTTGGACAGTTTTTTTGATGGAGAAACTTTACTTCCTAATTTCGTTAAAATAGATGTTGAGGGTTTTGAGTGGAATGTAATTCAAGGCTTTCAGAAAACGATTGAAAAAGGACATCCTTCTTTGATGATTGAAATTCAAGCGGATGCCGATAAGATAATCCCGTATTTTAAATCGGTCGGATATACTATTTATAACGACAAAATGAAGGAAATTAACAATATGGAAGAGTATGTGACCTTTAGAAGTCCGAATATTTTCTTCAAATACCTTCAAAAATAAATCACAATGAGTAACAAAATATGGCTTTCTTCTCCACACATGGGAGGAAGCGAACAAAAATACGTACAAGAAGCTTTTGATACCAATTGGGTAGCGCCTTTAGGACCAAATGTGACCGGTTTTGAAACCGATTTGGAACAGTTTCTTCAACAAGAAAATATACACGTGGCCGCTTTAAGTTCGGGTACGGCTGCTTTGCATTTAGGCTTAATTTTACTGGACGTTAAAGCCGGAGATGAAGTCATTTGTCAGAGTTTTACTTTTTCGGCTTCAGCCAATCCAATTCTATATCAAGGTGCCACTCCGGTTTTTGTAGACAGTGAACCCGAAACTTGGAACATGTGTCCTATGGCTTTGGAAGAGGCCATCAAAGACAGAATAGCCAAAGGGAAAATGCCTAAAGCGATAATTCCTGTACATTTATACGGTATGCCATTCAAAGCGGATGAAATCAGAGCAGTAGCTAATCGTTACGGTATTCCGATTTTAGAAGACAGTGCAGAAGCTTTAGGGAGTCATTACAAAGGCAAAATGTGCGGTACTTTCGGGGATATTGCGGCGCTTTCTTTTAACGGCAATAAGATTATCACTACTTCAGGAGGCGGAGCTTTGGTGGCGCACGATAAAGCGGTCAAAGACAAAGCAGTTTTCTTTGCCACACAAGCTCGAGACCATGCGCCTCATTACCAACACTCGGAAATAGGGTATAACTATCGTTTGAGTAATATTTCTGCCGGTATTGGCAGAGGACAAATGGAAGTTTTACAAAAGCACATCGGATTGCGCAGGGCTATGCATGCCTTTTACGCAGATATTTTTAAGGATGTTGAAGGAGTTACGGTTTTTAAAGAGCCAAATTCCGATTATTTTTCCAATCATTGGTTGAGTTGCATTACCATAAATTCTGATAAAATCGGGAAAACAAGAGAAGATTTGCGTTTGGCCTTAGAAAAAGAAAACATTGAGTCCAGACCACTTTGGAAGCCGATGCATTTGCAACCGGTATTTGAAAAGTATCCGTATTACGGGGGAAAAGTTTGCGAAACATTGTTTGAAAACGGACTTTGTTTACCTTCCGGATCTAACTTAACTGTTGAAGATCAAGAACGATTGAGAGCAGTTTTTCATCATTTTTTTTAATTTTA
>JBEBBH010000025.1:0-5437 GCA_041158485.1 Bacteroidota bacterium
GCCTAAATTGAGTTCGAGTTTGATTTTTTCCAAATCTTCTTCTTCTAAAACAGTAGCCAAATCTTCGGTTGAAATATCGGCATGAGTGGCAATGTAATCTTCTAATACTATGGCATCAACTTCGGTAGCAGAACGATAAACGTTTTGGTAAATCGGAATTGATACGAACAGAATTACTACTGCGGCTGCGGCATACAACCAAGTGGTTTTTCGTTGATAAAATGCAATAACTTTTGGAGTATTAGCCGGAAGTTGTTCCGATAATTTGCTTTCCAATGCCTCGAAATAGCCTTCCGGAGTTTTAAAACCGGAAGTGATTTTAGCTTCGTTATCGTTTAGGGTAAATGGTTTCATATGGTTTTGACAAATTTAAGCGGTAAGGGTTTAATGGGTATTCATAAAATCTTCAATTTTTTTTACAGCGTGGTGGTAAGATGCTTTTAAAGCGCCAACAGAAGTGCCAAGTATCTCCGACATATCTTCGTATTTGATTTCTTCAAAATATTTCATTTTAAAGACCAATTGTTGTTTTTCCGGTAACAGCGCAATTGCTTTTTGAAGTTTAAGTTGAATATCATTGCCGTCAAAATAAGTGTCGGCTTTTAAATTATCTACTATTTTACTTTGCAATGCTTCGCTGGTGATGCCGTTTTTCTTGGCTTTTTGATGGATAAAAGTGATGGCTTCGTTGGTAGCAATCCGATACATCCAAGAGAAGAGTTTGCTTTCACCTTTAAAATTTTTCAGGTTTTGAAACACTTTTATAAAGGTATTTTGCACTACATCATCAGCATCGTCGTGATTTAAAACGATGTTGCGAATGTGATTGTATAATGGTCTTTGGTACTCACGCAAGAGTTTTTGAAACGCTGTATTTTGCGTTTTCGGATCCAATAATTCCCGAATAAAATCCTTTTCGTCTTGCAAAGTTTTATTTTTGGTAGTTGGAATAAAGTTAAGTGAAAAGGTTTAATTCCAATACAAAAAAATTATGGTGCAACAGTTGGCTCAGTCGATGGTGTTGTTGGCTCAGCAGCAGTTGGAACCGGAACGGTGGTTGGTGTTGGCGCTGCTTTCGGGAATACCGGAATATGAATTTCAGTGATCCATTTTGACGGTTGTTTGACATCATCGATGGTTTTGATGTATACTTCTGCATATTTTCCGGCAAAATTCGGGGTGTAACCGTTGTCACGAATATAATTTTCGGCTTTGGTCCAAGCTTCTTTTAAATGCGAATAATCACCCGTTAAAGTTGTTTTGAGACAAGTGAACGGAACAATTTCACCCGAAGTGATTTCGCTTCCAGATGTAATGAATATTTGTTCTCTAGTAGGCGCACAAACTGAGAAAGTAACAATGTCATTTGCTCTGTCGTATCGATCATATAGTATAAACGGTTTGCCCGACATGCTTAGGTTGTTCTTTTTAAAGAAGTGCAGCATTTTCGGCATCATGATTTTGATGTTTTTCGGCAAACTTTTGATGCGACAAGTAACCGTTTGTTTCAAACAAAATCCGGAATTGCGTTGTACGATACCATTGACTTTAATATTGTATGTTTTCATCTCATACGCCAATGTTTTGTCCAGATTTCGGAAACTCTTTTCCAAAGCATCATTGGCCATACTGCTGAATCCGCCGCTAAAGAAAGTACTGATTTTGGTTAACAAATCCATTTTACCTCGCGCTTCCACAGTAATTTTGGTACCGCCAACAGTATCTTTTAACTTCCAATAGACCTCGCCGTTAGTGCCGTTAAAATTTCCTTTTTGTTTGATGCTGTCGTTTTCTTTGGCAAAATAGGTTTTCATCAAGCCGCTGTCAGAACCGTCATCCCAAGAAAATTGAGCGCCAGCACCCATGGTTTTTGCCGGATAGGTAAAAGTAATTCCATGCTCCTTAGTCATCCAAGAGCCAAAAGTTTCCCAATTCTTATAATCGTTTACATAATCAAATACCACACCTCGCGGAGAGTGAATCACAGCGGATTGTTTGATCTTAAAGTCGCCTTTCAAAGTAGCAATGTAAACGGTTACCCCGATAAAGAGCAACACAATTAAAAGGAATAGGTATTTCAGTATTCTCATAAGTCGATTAATAAAGGAATATGACCTTTTTTAAGGCGTATTAACTTGAGTGAAATTAGTGTTTCAAGTATATTTTGATAACAAACAATAATGCGATAAACAAAAAGAAGCCAATCAGCACTTTATAACTTCCTCTATACACTTTTTGATGTAACGATTTGTCGCGTCCGTAAGCGATATACATAGCTATTACAAAAGCAACAACAAAAAAAGCAGCAAAAATCAATTGACCTGTTGTGAACATTTTTTTCTAATTTTCAACAAATTTACTCAAATGTTCCTGATTGTTGTATTTTGCATCATCAATAAATTTTAAAGAACATGCAAAAACAACTCAATGCCGTTAAAGAATTTCATACCGCTTTTGGACTAGGCGTTAGTCAGGAAATGAAAGCTTGTTTGGGAGAACAAAAAAACACCCTTCGTTTTAATTTGATGAAAGAGGAAAATGAAGAGTATTGGGAAGCCGTTCAAAATAACGATTTGGTTGAGATTGCCGATGCTTTAGGCGATATGCTTTACATTCTTTGCGGTACGATTTTGGAGCACGGATTGCAACACAAAATTGAAGCCGTTTTTAATGAGATTCAAAGAAGCAACATGAGCAAACTCGGAGAAGACGGAAAACCCATCTACCGTGAAGATGGGAAAGTAATGAAAGGCCCGAATTATTTCAAACCCAATTTTGAAGACATATTAAGGTAATTACACCTTAATATGTCCCCAGTTTTCCCCGGTTTTTATACGGTGAATTTGCATTTCGCTGATACCGAATTGCTTAGCCAGTATTTTAATACGGGTTTTGCGGTTGGGTTTGTTTAAAATTTTCTTTAAACGAATAACATCGGTTGACGTGAGTTTTCGACCGTCAGATTTGATGTTATGTTCAATCAGTTTAAGTTTGGATTTGATTACGGCGGGACTTTTTCGATAATGTACCATCCTTTCTTCATAGTTAACCCATCTCAAATTGGAGACTATATCATTGTCTCGGCTGTGGTCTAAGTGGATAACATACAGTTGGTCTTCGGCGGTTTTTGGGATAAAAAGTTCGGCAACCAACTTGTAAATGTAAAGCGTTTTGTCCGTCACTTTTCCATTGTTACGCATTTTGTAGCGCAAAGTTCTGTAGCCATCTGCCACGCCGCCTTTTAATTCTCTTCCGTCTTTAAACTCGTTTGTAAAACTGATTAATCTGCCTCTGTTTGATACGGCATAACGCATCTGCAAAGGATAGTCTATTTCGACTTCTCGAAAGACTTCATTTGGGTATAAACGGATCATTATTTGTGGTATTTGTAATTCCAAATTTAGAACATTTATCACAAATGCAACGGCATTGCATACTATTTTTAGACTATTTTTAGCAACTTGTATCTTATCTAGGATATAATCTTACACAAAAAAAAACTGCATAAAAAAAACTCTCAGACCTCTGAGAGTTTTTGTAAGTATATTACTTTGTTAATTTATACCTTTATAGTCCAGCCAAAAGTATCATCAGCTAGTTTGTATTGGATTTTGGTCAATTTATCTTTTAAATCTAATGCAAATGAGTGCTCTAATTTAGGAAGCTCGAAATAATCTTCTTTGTATTGAAAACCTACAATAGGGTTGACCACTGCTGCGGTTCCTGCACCGAAAATTTCTTTCAAACTGCCGTCTTTGGCTGCGGCTACTAATTCATCCACTAATATCGAGCGCACTTCTACGTTGATGCCTTCTCGTTTTGCCAACTCAATTAAACTCTTACGGGTTACACCATCCAAAATTCTTTCACTGGTGGGTGCCGTGTATAAAGTATCGTTAATTCTGAAAAACACATTCATCGTACCGGCTTCTTCCAATTTGGTATGCGTAGCATCGTCGGTCCAAATGATTTGTTGGAATCCTTGTTCTTGAGCCAGCTTTTGCGGATAGAACTGAGCCGAATAATTTCCGGCTGCTTTGGCTGCTCCGATACCGCCATTAGCCGCTCTGCTGTAATGTTCTGCGATGATAACTTTTACTTCACCGGAATAGTAGGAGCGAGCAGGTGATAGAATTATCATGAAGCGGTATTGCGTTGAAGGTTGTGCTATAACGCCTGATCCGATAGCAATCATAAAAGGTCGGATGTATAAACTGTTGCCTTGTCCTTGTTTAACCCAATCTCTCTCGATGTCTAATAAAGTATTTAATCCGTCTAAAAAGATGTTCTCGGGAACTTCGGGCATTGCCATACGTACAGCCGATTTGTTGAAACGGTCAAAATTTTGGTCGGGACGGAAAAGCCAAACATCATCATTGGCGTCTTTATAAGCTTTCATTCCTTCAAAAATAGCCTGACCATAGTGAAATACTTTGGCAGAAGGATCAATTAGGAAAGGTTCGTAAGGTTTGATGATTGGTTTTTGCCATTTACCTTCTTTAAAGTCACAAATCAACATGTGGTCTGTAAATGTATTTCCGAAGGCTAAATTTTCAAAATCGACACCATTAATTTTAGTAGACGAAGCCTTTACTATATCGATTTCGGAAGGTGATTTTAATATCATTGATAAAGTTGTTTTAAGTCGAAAACGCACAAGTGTTTGATAAATAAGTACTTGTTGGTTTTTCTGTCAAGATAATTGTTGTGTTGTTAGATTTTTGTAAAACTAATAAAAAAATATTAGTGATTTGCAACCCGTAACGATATTGAATATTTTTTCGCAAATTCTCTTTTTTACTCCTTTTTTCAGCTTAATTTTTTATTAAAACAAGAAATAATTTAATGGAACTATGTGTACAATTGTTAATCTGTTTATTTTTGTAGTATTAATATATAAAAACATGAAAAAATTAAACTTGATTATTTTAGCCTGCTTATTTTTCGTAGGCGCCAATGTAATGGCTCAGTCCAAAGCCAAATCGCCTGTTAAAGCTTTTAATGCCAAAGACTATGCTGCTTTCGGTGAAAAATTCAAAGTAGCTAAAGTGTTGACCAAAGAGCAAATGCTTAAAAAATATAAAAACCTTAAAAAAGGCGATACTATTATGGTTCAGTTTGAATCGAACATCAAATCGGTTTGCAAGAAAAAGGGTTGTTGGATGAAAATGGATTTGGCCGGTGATGATACTTCTTTTGTAAAATTCAAAGATTACGGATTCTTCGTTCCTTTAAATGCCGACAACAGTCAAGCCATTGTTTATGGCAAAGCTTTTGTTGATGTGGTTTCAGTAGATGAGCTTAAGCACTACGCTAAAGATGGTGGTAAATCGGCTGCAGAAATTGCCAAAATTACCAAACCTGAAGTGACTTATTCGTTTTTGGCTACCGGTGTTTACATCAGAAAATAGACTACTATGAAGAAAATAATAGTAGT
>JBEBBH010000026.1:0-3268 GCA_041158485.1 Bacteroidota bacterium
ACGCCCGATGTCAATACCGTATCTCCGATTTTTAGCCCGGAAGTAATGACTACAGCTTTATCGGTTCGGGTTAAAGTTTCGACTTTAACTTCTTTGGCTTTACCATTGTTAGCGATAAAAACTTTTTTGCCATCTTGAATCGGCACAATCGCTTCAGTAGGAATGATGATAGCGTCTTTGATATTTTTGAGCGGTAATTCGATGTTGGCAAAAGTGCCGGGCAATAATTTACCATTCGAATTATCGGTCAACGCTCTGATTTGTAACGTACGGGTTGTAGCTTCGATAGCCGGCTCCAAAGCGTAAATTTTGGCAGTAAAGGTTTCTTTTACATTCGGGACCGTAAACGTTATCGTATTGTTTTTACTGATTTCGGTAGCGTATTTTTCCGGTATGGAGAAAGTGATTTTGAGCGGATTGGTGCTAACTAACTTCGCGATGAGTGTAGTAGGCGTAACGTAAGTTCCGGGAGAAATACTGCGCAATCCGATTTTTCCCGAAAATGGTGCTCTTACAGTCGTTTTCCCGATTTGCGCCTGAATCAGTTGCGTTTGGGCTTTGGCCGTACGGTAATCAGCGCTGGCGATGTCGTATTCTTCTTGGCTGATGGCTTCTTTTTGCAACAATAATTTGGCTCTTCTTTCGTTTTCGGAAGCCAGACTTTCTTTGGTTTTGGCTTGTGCCAATTGCGCTCGGAGTTCGATGTCATTTACTTTGAACAACACTTGTCCTTTGGTAACAGAACTGCCTTCGGTGAAAGCGATGTTTTCTACAATGCCGGAAACTTCGCTTCTAATTTCAATTTGCTCATTGGCTTCAATGGAACCGGAAAGGGAAATAGTATTCGAGAAATCCTGACCTTTTACCACATAAAAAGTAACCGGAGTGGCCGGTTTTTTGCCGCTTTTGTCGTTTCCTTTATCGCTTTCCGCTTTGTTTTTGGTGATTCTGTAGGCAATCATTCCGCCGAGGGCAATGACTATAATGGCAATGACTAAGTTTTTTATTTTCATGAAAGAGAAAAGTAAATTATTGAAGTTAGTTGTAGTGGCAAAGTTACTTTTTACACACGGAAACCGCGGTAGCCTTAGATTTTATTTAACAGTTGTAGGTACAAATATTGGTTAACTGATGTAATTCCAAATATTTTTCTTTTTCGTTAATTCGATATAAACCGAACGGAGTGTTTGGTGTTCCGGCAAGGTCATAGACGGATCTTTTTTAAGCAATTTCATAGCTTCATGGCGTGCCAACAATAAGATTTCTTTGTCTTTGACCAAATCGGCGATTTGCAAATTCAACACACCGCTTTGTTGTTTACCCATGATATCACCCGGACCGCGCAATTTTAAATCGACTTCCGCAATCTCAAATCCGTCATTGGTTTTGCACATGGTATCTAAGCGAATTTTACTGTCGTTAGATAATTTAAAAGAAGTCATTAAAATACAATAACTCTGTTCCGCACCGCGACCAACGCGACCTCTGAGCTGATGCAATTGCGATAGCCCAAAACGTTCGGCACTTTCAATAATCATCACGCTGGCATTGGGCACATTTACGCCGACTTCAATCACTGTAGTGGCAATCATGATGTTGGTTTTGCCTTCGGCGAAGCGTTTCATTTCGGCATCTTTATCGGCAGGTTTCATTTTGCCGTGTACCATCGAAATGCTGTAGTGCGGCAAAGGAAAATCGCGTGAAATACTTTCGTAACCATCCATCAAATCTTTATAATCCATCGTTTCACTTTCTTGGATTAACGGATAGACTATATATATTTGGCGGCCTTTGGCAATCTCATCTTTAATGAATTTCCAAACTTTCAAGCGATTGCTGTCGTAGCGATGTACAGTTTGAATGGGTTTTCGACCCGGCGGTAATTCGTCTATAACCGAAATGTCCAAATCGCCATACAAACTCATGGCTAAGGTACGCGGAATAGGCGTGGCGGTCATGACCAAGATGTGCGGCGGAATTTCGTTTTTTTGCCACAATTTTGAGCGTTGTTCTACACCAAAACGGTGCTGTTCATCAATAATAGCCAAACCTAAATTTTGGAATTGTACTTTGTCTTCCAACAAGGCGTGCGTTCCGATTATGATATCCAGACTGCCGTTTTCCAACTCTTCGTGGATGATTTTACGTTCGGCGGTTTTGGTCGAGCCGGTGAGTAATTTGATGTTAATGTTGAGGTCTTTCGCCAATTCGGT
This sequence comes from Bacteroidota bacterium, assembly GCA_041158485.1. GTDB lineage: Bacteria > Bacteroidota > Bacteroidia > Flavobacteriales > Flavobacteriaceae > Flavobacterium. The sequence continues at coordinate 2,214 of JBEBBH010000026.1, forward strand.
TAATCCGTTGAAATGTTGGGTCGCTAAAATTTCCGTCGGTGCCATCAAACAACTTTGAAAGCCGTTGTCTAAGGCAATCAGCATCGCCATTAAAGCCACTATGGTTTTACCGGAGCCAACATCGCCTTGCAATAAGCGATTCATTTGGGCGTTGGTTCCCATGTCGTTTCTAATTTCCTTCAGTACTTTTTTTTGTGCATTGGTCAACTCAAACGGCAAATGGTTTTTATAAAAATTATTAAAATGTTCACCAACTACCGTAAACGGATGGCCTTTAATTTTGTGTTTGCGAACCAGGTTTTTGGTTATGAGTTGCAGTTGGATAAAGAACAGTTCTTCAAATTTTAAACGGAATTGCGCTTTGGCCAACAGCTCAGGACTTTTCGGAAAATGAATGTTGAATAGCGCGGCGCTTTTCGGAATCATCTTCAATTCTTCTAAAAGATTCGGCGGTAAGGTTTCTGTAAACAATCCTTGGGTTTCCAAAAAAACCTGTTGCATCATTTTGTTGATTACCCTGTTGGAAACGCCTCTGTTGGTGAGTGTTTCTGTAGAGGGATAAACAGGTTGCATAGACGAGCGCAGACTTTGTTGGTGTTCCTGATACAGCTCCATTTCCGGATGCGCCATGCTGTATTGCCCGTTGAAATTGGTCACTTTCCCAAAAATGACATAAGGCGTATTGAGTTTGAGTGAATCTCGAATCCATTTGTGACCTTGGAACCAGTTGAGTTCCATTTGGCCCGTATTGTCGGTGAAAACTGCTACCAATCGTTTTTTGCCTTTGCCGAATTCGACTGTTTTGAGGTGAACAACTTTGCCAATAATTTGTACTTCGGCCGGATTGTTATTCAGCTCATTAATTTGGTAATAACGCGTTCGGTCGATGTAGCGATTCGGATAAAAATTCAGCAAATCTTCATAACGATGAATACCCAACTCTTTGCGCAACAATTCGCCTCGTTGCGGTCCGACGCCTTTTAGGTATTCGATAGGAGTTTGAAGAAGGTTAACCGACATATAATTGGTTTAGCAAAGCCTTAGCGAAGATAGTT
>JBEBBH010000027.1:0-5061 GCA_041158485.1 Bacteroidota bacterium
AAAGCAATGCTCATCGGAATTAACGAATACATCTTAAAACCGTTCAATCCGAAAGAGCTCAATTTGAAGTTGAGAAAACATTTTAAAACGTCTGTTTAAAAACGATATTTTAAGTCAACTCCGACTTTAATTTATTCTAAAATTTGTCAATATCATTCTTAATAACTTTGACAATAACCCTTTTAAAAATCAAGCGAATTCCACTATATTAGCGGAAAATCGTTTTTTTTAAAATGGCCGAACAAAATCAATATACCGAAGACAATATCCGTTCCCTCGATTGGAAAGAACACATCCGAATGCGTCCCGGAATGTACATCGGAAAGCTCGGCGACGGTTCTTCCCCTGATGACGGTATTTACATCTTACTCAAAGAAGTAATCGACAACTGTATCGACGAATTCGTTATGGGCGCCGGTAAAGTCATTGAAGTTACCATCAAAGACAAAATGGTTACCGTACGCGATTACGGTCGAGGTATTCCGCTCGGAAAAGTAGTTGATGTCGTTTCCAAAATGAACACCGGAGGGAAATACGACTCTAAAGCCTTCAAAAAATCTGTTGGTTTGAACGGAGTCGGAACCAAAGCCGTGAACGCTTTGTCTAATTATTTCCGCGTGGAATCGGTGCGTGACAACCAATTGAAAGCCGCCGAATTCTCAGCCGGTAATTTAACCTTGGAAGATGACGTTCAAGAAACGACTAAACGCAAAGGAACCAAAGTGGCTTTTGTGGCCGATGATGCCATCTTTAAAAACTACAAATACCGCAACGAGTATGTGGTTCGCATGCTTAAAAACTATTGTTATCTCAACACGGGATTGACCATTTATTACAATGGCGAAAAGTATTATTCTGATAATGGTTTAAAAGATTTATTAGAAGAAACCATCGTAGAAGAAGACATGCAATATCCAATCATCCATTTGTTGGGTGACGATATTGAAGTGGCTATCACACACAGTAAATCGCAATATTCCGAAGAATACCATTCGTTCGTAAATGGCCAAAATACTACGCAAGGCGGAACGCATTTAGGCGCTTTCCGTGAAGCCATTGTGAAAACCATCAAAGAGTTTTACAACAAGAATTTCGAAGCCTCTGACATCCGTAAATCCATCGTTTCCGCTATATCGGTCAAAGTAGAAGAACCGGTATTCGAGTCGCAAACCAAAACCAAATTAGGTTCTACTGAAATTGGTCCGAATGGTCCGTCAGTGCGTACGTTTGTCAACGATTTTATCAAAACCAAATTAGACAACTTTTTACATAAAAATCCGGAGACAGCTGATTTGCTTTTGCGCAAAATTCTACAAGCCGAACGCGAGCGTAAAGAGTTATCCGGTATTCGTAAATTGGCTAAAGAACGTGCTAAAAAAGCGAGTTTACACAACAAAAAACTCCGTGATTGTCGCGTGCATTTAACCGATGCCAAAAACCCGAGAAGCTTAGAAAGTACTTTGTTTATTACCGAGGGAGATTCGGCTTCGGGTTCCATTACCAAATCACGCGATGTGAACACCCAAGCGGTTTTCAGTTTGCGCGGTAAACCGTTGAACTCCTATGGCATGACCAAAAAGATTGTCTACGAAAATGAAGAGTTTAACTTATTGCAAGCGGCATTAGACATCGAAGAAGATATGGGCGATTTGCGTTACAACAATATCGTAATCGCTACCGATGCCGATGTCGATGGTATGCACATTCGCTTGCTGCTGATTACTTTCTTTTTACAATTCTTTCCGGAATTAATCAAAGACGGCCATTTGTACATCTTGCAAACGCCGTTGTTCCGCGTGCGCAACAAAAAAGAAACCATCTATTGCTATTCCGATCAAGAACGCATTAATGCCATAGAAAAACTCAAGCCCAAACCGGAAATCACCCGATTCAAAGGATTGGGAGAAATTTCGCCGGACGAGTTCAAGCACTTTATCGGGCAAGACATTCGCCTAGATCCGGTAATGTTAGACAAAGCCACATCGATTGAAACCTTACTCGAGTTTTACATGGGTAAAAACACGCCGGACCGACAAGATTTCATTATCAATAATTTGAAAGTGGAATTGGATGTAGTGGAAGAATAAGATTTTTAGTTGCTGAGCTGCTGAGTAAATGAGTGGCTGAGCATGAAAAAATAGGTTTAAATAAAATTAGTAGTGAATTAATAATTGTGGTTATAAAAGTAATGAATGCTAGTTCAAACTTAGTGACTCAGTAACTTAGCTACTTATCAACTTTATATGAAAGACGAAGAAGACGATATCATTCCAAACGAAGACGACAATAACGACGAGTTGAATAACGCTTCAGGCAATGACAATAATGACGAAGGTTTTGAAGACGTAATTCGCCCTTCAACCGGCAGTCATTTTTATGAAAACGATGAAAATCCCGAAGATACCATTACCAAAGTAACCGGTATGTACAAGGATTGGTTCCTCGATTACGCTTCTTATGTAATTTTGGAACGTGCCGTGCCTGCTATAGAAGACGGATTCAAACCGGTACAACGCCGTATCATGCACTCGATGAAAGAGTTGGATGACGGTCGTTACAACAAAGTGGCGAACATTGTTGGTCACACCATGCAATACCATCCGCACGGTGACGCCAGTATTGGTGATGCCATAGTACAAATAGGGCAGAAGGACTTGCTTATCGATATGCAAGGAAACTGGGGAAATATCTTAACCGGTGATGGTGCGGCTGCTTCGCGTTATATTGAAGCTCGCATTTCCAAACTCGGTCACGAAATTCTGTATTCTCCTAAAATTACTACTTGGGGCGTTTCATACGACGGTCGTAGAGCGGAACCGATAAACCTTCCGGTGAAATTCCCTTTGTTGTTAGCCCAAGGTGCTGAAGGTATCGCAGTAGGTTTATCTACCAAAGTATTGCCGCACAACTTTAACGAACTGATCGATTGCTCGATTAAAGTCTTAAAAAACAAACCGTTTACGTTGTATCCCGATTTCCCGACAGCCGGTATCGCCGATGTGTCGAATTACAATGACGGTATGCGTGGCGGTCGCGTAAGAGTGCGTGCGAAAATCAGCCAACTCGACAAACAAACTTTGGTGATTACCCAAATTCCATTTTCAACCAATACTTCAACGTTAATTGACAGTATACTGAAAGCCAATGATAAAGGGAAAATCAAAATCAAAAAAATAGAAGATAACACCGCTGCCGAAGTGGAAATTGTAATCCACTTACCGCCGGGTGTTTCTCCTGATAAAACCATCGACGCTTTGTATGCGTTTACGGCTTGTGAAACTTCGGTTGCGCCTTTGGGTTGTGTGATAGAAAACCACAAACCGCGCTTTATCGGGGTTTCGGACATGTTGAAAATTTCCACACACAGAACGGTTGATTTACTCAAACGCGAGTTGGAAATCCAGTTGGATGAATTGGAAAACAAATGGCATTTTTCGACTTTAGAAAAAATCTTTATTCGTGAAGAGATGTACATCGACTTTAAGTTGTACTCCGACAGAGAATCGCTTTACGTTTATATGTATGACCGATTCAAACCTTTTGCTAAATCCTTTGTGCGTGAGATTAATGATGACGATTTGCAAAAACTAACACAGATACCGATGATTCGCATCACGCGTTTCGACTCGGATAAAGCCGATGACGCCATTGCCAAACTGGAAGCCGAAATGGAGCAAGTGAAACATCATTTGGACAACATTATCGACTTTTCCATTGCGTATTTCCAAAACTTAAAAGACAAATTCGGCAAAGGCAGAGAACGCTTGACCGAGTTGAGAAGTTTTGATACCATTGAAGCTACCAAAGTAGTATTGCGCAATACCAAATTATACGTTAATAAGGAAGAAGGTTTCTTTGGAACCGGATTGAAAAAAGATGAATACGTAGCTGATTGTTCCGATATTGATGATGTGATAGTGTTTTTACGCGATGGTAAAATGATGGTCTCTAAAGTCGACGAAAAGAAATTTGTAGGCAAAGACATTATTCACATTGCCGTATTCGACAAAAACGACAAACGCACCATTTACAACATGATTTACCGTGATGGTAAAAACGGTTCGGCTTTTATCAAACGCTTCAACGTATCCGGAATTACACGTGATAAATTTTACGACTTGACGCAAGAAAAAGCAGGAAGTCAAGTATTGTATTTTTCGGCTAACCCGAACGGCGAAGCGGAAACAGTGACTATTCTACTCCGACAAATCGGCAGCGTAAAGAAACTGAAATGGGATATGGATTTTTCTGAAATCGCAATCAAAGGTAGAGCGTCTCGCGGAAATACGGTAACCAAATATCCTATCAAGAAAATTGAGCTAAAGGAGAAAGGTATTTCTACTTTGCGTCCGCGTAAGGTTTGGTTTGATGATACGGTACAGCGTTTAAATGTAGATGGTCGAGGCGAGTTGTTAGGTGAATTCCGTCCGAATGATCGCTTGTTGATCATCAACCAAAGCGGAAAGCTGAAAACCATTATTCCGGAATTGACCACGCATTTTGAAGAAGGCATGATTGTGTTGGAAAAATGGCATCCGAAAAAACCGATTTCGGCCATTTATTACGATGGAGAAAAAGAACGTTATTTTATCAAACGCTTCTTGGTAGAAAACGAAAACAAAGAAGAAATTTTCATTACCGAACACGAAAAATCCCAATTGGAGATTGTATCAACAGATTGGCGTCCGTTAGCGGAAGTAGTTTTTGCCAAAGTTAAAGGTGTACAAAAAGATACCATTACAGTCGACTTAGAACAGTTCATTACCGTAAAAGGAATAAAAGCTTTGGGTAATCAACTAACAACCGACAAGGTGAAACAAATCAATTTACTCGAACCTTTACCTTTTGAGGAACCTGAAGAAGTACAACCGGAAGATTTAGAAGTAAGTGATGAAACTAACTTACCTGAAGATATCCAAACTGAAACGGATGATGACGGACAAATAACATTGAGTTTAGAATAATAGAACTTTCATTATAACTTTTAATTGTTCTAAAATAAATATAAAATCTCGCTCTTTCGGGCGAGATTTTCTTGATTATTGTGTTTGATTTAATAGG
>JBEBBH010000028.1:0-12324 GCA_041158485.1 Bacteroidota bacterium
AGTATGGTTTGTTGATAAGTTTCTCAAAATCAATTACATCAAATTTATTATCGGTAATGCCCCAATAGTATTTGTATTCGTTACCATTCCATAAATATTTGACACCCGGTGTATCTTTACCGGAACCTAAGACTTTCCAAAACGGAATCACTTCGATAATTTTATAAGGATATTCCGCTCCGGCGTATTTAAAGAAATTCGGAATCAAATCGGCTTCTTCGTTCATGAAAATGATGGAGATTTCAGGAAATTCCTTGGTTTTTTTGCGTAATTCGGTCAATTCTTTAGCGGCATCTCTACAATGGTCACAACCCGGAACGAAGAAACAAAGTGTTTTTCGTCCTTTGTCGATGTGTGAGAAATACTGAGCGTAACCCGACTTGTGTTTGGTCGGTTCATTCAGTTCTGCTTTTACGGCTTCTTTTATTTCCGTTGTCTTTTTTACAGTATCTTTTACAATAACCTGAGTAGCAACAGTGTCAATTGGTGTTGTGGCAACTGTATCCGTAACGGTTTCCTCAGGTTCCGAAACGGTAAACTGACTTTCCATAGGTTGAATCGGTGCCAGCATGAATAACGCTAAAATAGAAGCTAAAGTTACTGTAGACAGAATCCAAAAGTTATGTCCCTTTTCATTGCTTTTCGGCATAATCATTAACAGCCAAACCAACAATCCTATAGCGGCTACGTTTTTCAAAATGGCTTCGATAGGTGTCATCGGTAACAAACTTCCGAAACAACCGCAGTTCCCCGAATTTCCTCCGTTTTGAATGGTTTCTATCGTTAAATGTGTGGTGAATACAAACAATAACAATATTGTAGCCGGAACAATGATGCTTCGTAAAAAGTTTTTCTGCAAGATTAAAAAACCTAAAGCCAATTCAATACCAATTAATGCTCGCGAAAAGTAAGGTGCAAATCCTTCCGAAAAGCCCATCGGATACAATTGCTTTACCTCAAAAGTAGAAATTGCAAAATAAGGCGACGGATATAATTTGGCTACCGCCGAAAGCAAAAACAAAAACGAAATTACGATTCGAATGCCCCAAGCAATGTTGTTTTTAGATGTATTCATTTTTTAAAAATTTCAAAGGTTAAAATGCAAATTCAAAAAAGAAGAAATGTTTTTGTTTCGGATTTTGGTTTATTGCCCGAATTTCATGAGAATTAAAGCAAAAACCGAATAATTAATCATGTCCTGATAATTAGCATCGATGCCTTCCGAAACGATGGTTTTACCTTGATTGTCTTCAATTTGTTTGACGCGTAGTAATTTTTGTAGAATCAAATCGGTTAACGAACTTACGCGCATTTCACGCCAAGCTTCGCCGTAATCGTGGTTTTTGGCTTCCATCAACGATTTGGTCAAAGCCACTTTTGCATCATACAATTCGGTGGCTTTGGCTAAGTCTAAATCGGGTTGCTCTACTACGCCCAAATCCAACTGAATTAACGCCATAATCGAATAATTGATGATTCCGATAAATTCACCACTTTCGTCTTCGTCTACTTTTCGGATGTCATTTTGTTGCAAACTGCGAATGCGTTGCGCTTTGATGAAAATTTGGTCGGTTAACGACGGCAATCTCAAAATACGCCAAGCGCTACCGTAGTCTTTCATTTTATTGATGTACAGTTGTCGGCAAATTGCGATAACCTTGTCATATTCTTGAGAAGTATTACTCATTTCAGTGTATCTTTGTGTCAAATTTTCCCAAAAGTAAAGAATTTTTTTGATTGCCGAGGGATGAATTCAGTTTAGTAATTTCAGTTTTAAGCATATTTTAACGGAAGTCAGTCTAACCAACACCAACACCGGAAAATGACGATCAATTGTCGCGGAAACCTAATCGATTTAACGATTCCCAAAGTGATGGGCATCTTGAATGTTACGCCGAATTCTTTTTATGATGGCGGCAAGTATACCAATGACAATGCATTGCTGAATCAAGTAGAAAAAATGCTGGCGGAAGGCGCAACTTTTATTGATATTGGCGCCTATTCGAGTAAGCCGAGTGCCGAGTTTGTTTCGGAAGCCGATGAAACAGCACGATTGGTTCCGGTTGTGCAACTCATATTGCAACATTTTCCTGAAGCCTTAATTTCTGTCGACACATTTAGAGCCAAGGTCGCCAAAGCCGCTTTGGAAGCCGGAGCTTGTATTGTTAATGATATCGCTGCCGGCAGTTTAGATGAGCAAATGATGCAAACGGTAGCTGAATTTCAAGCACCATACATTATGATGCACATGAAAGGCAATCCGCAAACCATGCAAAGTTTGGCGCAGTACAACAATATTACCAAAGAAGTGCTGTTTTATTTTTCGGAAAAAATAGCACAAGCCCGTAGCTTTGGCATCAACGATTTGATTATAGATCCGGGTTTTGGTTTTGCTAAAACGACTGAACAAAACTTTGAACTGCTGGCCAATTTAGAGTTGTTTGATCGTTTGGAATTGCCAATTTTAGTCGGCGTTTCCCGAAAATCAATGATTTACAAAACTTTAGAAACTACGGCCGAGTTTGCCCTTAACGGCACCACGGTACTCAATACAATAGCTTTACAAAAAGGTAGTAATATTTTAAGAGTACATGATGTGAAAGAAGCGATAGAATGCGTAAAATTGCACCAAAGTTTAGTCACAAGAATTTAAATCCCAAATTTCAAAAATGAAACCAATTGCTTTAATACTATTTTCACTACTTATGCTGTCCTGCGGTAAGGATAAAGAAGTATTGTTGCCGGTTGCCCAAGAAACAGTAGTGGCCGAAGTGAAAGACCATTCACCGATTTATTTCTTTTTTGCTGCCAATGAGAAAGATACTTTGGTCGAAGTGAACCGTAACAATTCTATCAGTTCTACCAATTGGTTGTTTAACATTGACAAACGCTTGCCGTTGCGCAAAGTGATTTTAGAGATTAAAAAACTACAAAACAAAAAAGACAACAGCGCACACAAAAACGAAGCGTCGGAAAACTATTTTACTTACACGGATACCGTAAAGAAAAATTTAGCGTTTATGCCGTTTACTGAAATTCGTTATAAATTGGAGAAACCCGATTTTAACATCCGTCATTTTTATTTAGACCGCAACGACTTGGTGCATTATGATGAGTTGGTTTTTTCTAAAAATCAGTTGGAAGAATTTATCAATAAGATGCCGAATACACGCATTTATTTCTCCTATGACAAAGGCATGTCGTTTGGGAAATACATCGAATACAAATTGTTTTTGAAGAAGCTGAACATTACTCAAAAAGGCGTAACCATCAAAACCAAACGCGAGTACATCTATTAAACTCTAACTTCGTACTTCCAACTTCGTACTTTTATTGATGGTGATACGGTTCGTTGCGCAATATGGTAAAACCGCGATACAGTTGCTCAATAAAAAACAAACGCACCATTTGATGTGAAAAAGTCATTTCGGAAAGCGAGACTTTGCCTTGGGCTTTTTTATAAACTTCGGCACTAAAGCCATACGGTCCGCCAATCACAAAAACTAAAGTTTTGGTACCCGAATTCATTTTCTTTTGCAAATAATCTGAAAAACCGACACTGGAAAAAGTAGTGCCGTTTTCATCCAATACAATCAATTGATCGGTTGGCGTTAATTTGCCTAAAATCAATTCGCCTTCTTTCTCTTTTTGTTGCGCTTCCGAAAGATTCTTAACGTTTTTGATGTCGGGGATAATGTCTAAATCAAACTTGATGTAAAAAGACAAGCGTTTGGTGTAATCGTCAATCAACGATTGCAGTGCTTTGTTATCGGTTTTGCCAATGGCGATGAGTTTGATGTTCATGATTTGCTATTTATTCCATATTTTCCAAGCCTTTTCCGCCTGAAACACTAACATTTCATAGCCGTTTTTGGTTATTGCACCTTGTTGTTTGGCTTTTTTCAAAAACTGCGTTTCTTCGGGATTGTAGATCAAGTCGAAAGCGATGTGTTTGTCGCTAAAGTACTCGTACGGAATAGGAGGAAAGGCCTCAATATTCGGACTCGTTCCTAATGGCGTACAGTTGATGATAATTTGGTAATGGTCAAAAGTAGTCGCGTTGATTTGGTCGTAGTGAATGCAGTTGGCTCCGACTTCACGAGAAACAAAAGTATACAATAAACCAAGTTGCTCTAAAGCAAAAGCCACCGCTTTGGCTGCGCCGCCGGTTCCGAGAATAAGCGCTTTTTGATGGTACGGTTGGAGTAGTGGTTCTAAAGACTTCATAAAACCGTAATAATCAGAGTTGTAGCCTTTTAGATTTCCTTTTTTAGTAAGCCTAATCACATTGACAGCGCCAATTTTAGCCGCTTTATCTGATAGTTGATCCAAATAAGGAATCACCGCTTCTTTGTACGGAATGGTAACGTTTAAGCCTTTGAGTTGAGGATTATCAGTAATTATAGTCGGAAAAGTTTCAATAGATTGGATATCGAAGTTGTCATAAGTACAATCTTCCAAATTGCCCAAAGCAAACTTTTCGGTAAAGTACTTTTTGGAAAACGAATAGGCAATGTTTTTTCCGATTAGACCAAATTGTCTCTTCGACATTTATTCCGGTTTTTGATGTTTGGCAATATAGTCTTGTACCGATGGTCTTTCCCAAACTCTTGGGAATAATTCCGCTAAAATGGTACTGTGTTTCGAGTTCAAACGCAAACCGTTGCTCAAATGGAAGTTGCCTTTTTCTTCTTCGTGTAAAGAGAAATGCATGCCGGCCAAACGGTATTCTATTTCGCATTCTTCCGGAAAATATTCCGAAGCCTGAATCAAAGTTAATACAGCATTGTTCATTTCGCCCATGTTTTGCATCATGTCTACCCAAAACAACCAAGTGTCTAATTGGTAATCGCCAAACTCTACTGCTTTTCGGTAACCGAATTCGGCTTCTTCAAACAAATTCATGGCTTTGTTGATGGTTGCAAAACGCTTCCAATACAAACGGTTTTGGTCGTCTATGGCCAAAGCTTTGTTGACATAAAACAGGGCTTTTTGGTAGTTTTTTTGACGCACATAAAAATCGGTAATCGCAATCCAACCTTTGTCTAGAAGCGGATCTTCGTGTACGGTTTTGTTGAAATATTTTAAGGCTTCGACTTTGTTACCCAGTTTTTCATAACATTTTCCGATGCGCAATAAGGCATATGAAGTCGGATCGTCTAATTCAATAGTACGTTCATAGCTTTCGATAGCTTCTTCGTAACGTTTTAAACGCTCTAAAGATTTCCCTTTCTCCATGAAAGCACCCAAAAATTCATCGTCGATGTAGGTTGCAAATTCAAAGGCACGAACCGCATTTTCATAATCTTTCACGCCATAATACAAACGACCGGATTGGTGCCAAGCGATTTCGCTGTACGGATTACGGTCGATATACGTTTTTAGGTATTCAATGGCTTCCAAATTTTGGTCTAAAAACTCAAAACAATACACCACATTATAAAGCGCCGATTGGTCTTCAAAATCTTCTTCCAAACATTTAATGAAATTCGCCTTAGCCAATTCCAAGTTGTCCATAAAAAGGTATTCCATTCCGATTAAGTTGTACACATCGGCTAAATCTTCGGTATATTTTAAGGCAATTTGTAAAAACTCAACCGCTTTTTCGTGCTTGTCTCTTTTGGAATAAATATTGGCTTTTTGGATAAAGATTTCCTCGTTGGTTGGTTCGATGGCGTACAATTCGTTGAGTAATTTTTCCGCCTGATCCAATTTGTCTTCGTACACCAACATTTCTACCTGAACCAGTTTCAAACCTGTCGACTTAGGATGTTGTTCCAAACCTAACTTAAGTGCTTTTTTAGCCATAGTGGCTTTACCCATGTCGAGGTAATGCAGTATGATTTCCTCGAACTCCTCTGAATCGAAAAATAAAACTTTGTTGGTTTTCAACATCGATTCAAATTTCGCTAAGGATAAGTTGTAGTCTTCTTCGTCGTGATCCAAGTGCATACTAGTAGGTGTTAAAATTATCCTTAATAAAATTAGGGAAACGGGGTTTCTATTTTTGTTGGGCTAATCGATTGTTGTAAACAATTTAATTAACAATAATGATTGTCGATTTATGAGTAACGATTTATGATTTTAAATCTACAATCTGAAATCGTTAATCATCATTCTTCATTCATCCCTTCAGTCATCACTTCAGTCATCGCTTCAAGGATGATGGCGCAACCTTCTCTGATTTCGTCTTCAGAAATAGTAAGCGGCGGCGTAATTCGGATGGCGCAACCTTCAAACAACAACCAAAACAAGATTAATCCTTTGTCTTGGCATTTGAAAATGACTTGGTTGGTAATTTCCGGGTCGCTGGTCATAGCGGCCAACATTAAGCCTCGTCCTCGGATTTCGTTTATCAAAGGATGTACCAAAAGCTCTCGGAATAGCTTTTCTTTGGCTAAAGATTGCTGTGCGTAGTCTTTTTCCAGTACTTCTTGCAGCGTGGCCAAGCTGGCTGCCGCAATGACAGGATGTCCGCCAAAGGTGGTAATGTGTCCTAATTTAGGGTCGTGACTCAACAAATCCATATGCTTTTCATGGGCGATAAATCCGCCAACAGGCATGCCGCCGGCCATTCCTTTACCAATAATCACTACATCGGGTACTACATTGTAGTTTTCAAAACCGAATAATTTTCCGGTACGACCAAATCCGGGTTGGATTTCGTCTATAATCATTAGAGCTCCAACTTCCTCACAACGTTTTTTAACCTTAGCCAAGAAATCGTTTTGAGGCTCGATAAAACCCGCTCCGCCTTGGATGCTTTCCAATATAATTCCGGCGGTTTTGGTGGTGATTTTTTCCAAATCAGCTTCATTATTAAACGTAATGAAGTCGACATCCGGAATCAAAGGACGAAAAATTTGCTTGCGTTCTTCAAAACCCATCACACTCATCGAACCCATTGTATTACCGTGATAAGCATTGTGACACGAAATCAATTGGCTTCTGCCGGTTACACGACGCACCAATTTCAAAGCGCCTTCACAGGCTTCGGTACCGGAGTTGACCAAATAAATTTTGTTCAAACTCGGCGGCAAATGTTCCACTAACAATTTACAGTAAGCTACAGCCGGATGTTGGGCATATTCGCCGTATACCATTACGTGTGAATACTTGTTCAATTGGTCGATGATGGCTTGATTTACACGCGGATGTTGGTGTCCTAAAGAACAAGCGGAAACACCGGCTACAAAATCGAGGTATTTTTTATTGTGTGTATCGTAAATATAAGAACCAACAGCATGAGAAACTTCCATGCCTAACGGATAGGGAGAAGTTTGTGCTTGGTATTTTAAAAAATCTGCTTTCATGATATGTAGATTGTCAGCTGTCAGTTATCGGTCATGAAATAAGACTGAAAGCTGAGACTATTGTGCCTTGGCTTTTGCTCCGTTCTCTTTCTCTTTTTTGGCGGCTTTGGCTTTCGGACTCGGATTGTTTTTGTCGTAATCCAAGGTTTCTTTGGAAGGCAAAAGCGGTTTGTTGTCCTGATCCATTTCGGCTTTGCGCTCGGCTTGAATTTTGGCGTCTAATTCGTTTTCTTCCGGAGGAAAAATATCGTCTTTCGACTTGATGCGTTCATCGCCACGCCAAATAAATCCGCGTAACTTTCGGGCGTTTTCCGGTAAATCTTTTTCGGGATAAATATCGCCGTCAATTTGATTGAAATTGGTAATGGTTTCGATGGTATTTTTATCCAAAACCATATTGATTTTACTGCTCACACTTTTGTTGATGCCGATGAGTTCTTGTTGGTCATTTCTCATGTAGTAAATGACTTCGGTGTTTTTGATGATGTCGACTTCCCGCAGTTTGTTGTCTTCAAATTTACCATACAAATTCTGTCCTTTCACCTGGTTGTAACCTGTTCCGAGCGTGTCTTTTGAAACGATAAAAGCATTGTTCAACACCTTAAGTGAATCCAGTTTTTCCGTTTTATTATTGCCGATAAGATGCATAACATCGCCGGTCATCTGATTTTCATAATTCCACAAAATCGGATTTTTGATGAGTTTGGTCAATCCGGTTTTTTGATCAGAATGAATCGAATCGCATTTCCCGCTCATATCCGTTTTGTAAAAGCGAACATTATTAAACGCTCGCACGATACGTTCGCCCGGTTTTCCGGTAACTATCATTTTTTTGCCGTGCACGTACATCGAATCGTTTTCCACTAAAGTTACGGCAACGGCTCTTTTGGTAATCATCATCGAATCTTTTTGGGTTTTCAGATTGCGATAAATTTCGGCATAATGGCCTTTGATTAACCCTTTATTGATGGAGTCGGTGATTTTGACATTGTTGGTCGCCGAGGCATATTCTCGGTTTCTGTCGTAATACAAACTGTCGCCTTCAATACGTCGGTCTTTGTATTTGATGTAGGATTTTCGTTTGAAATAGGCCAAATTCTTCTTGGTGTCGTAAAATCCTTTTTCGGTATAAATGAAATTCTCTTTACTGGTTATGGTAGAAGGACCAAATAAATAGGAGTGACCCGAATTGGTGTAATAATCCAAGTGATTCGACTTAATCGTGTATTTCGGATTAGTAATGGTCACCGCGGTTAAGAATCGGAACTTTTTCTCGTTGGCATAATAGCGTCCGGATTTACTTTTTAAAGTGTTTTCCCGGTTGGTAATCGTGCCGTAAGTATTGTAAAAAGCCTCTTGGGTATTGCGATCGAAGTTGATGGTATCGGTTACCAATTTCGATTCGGGAGAACGCATAACTACGTTTCCGGTGGCATACGCTTGCTTGATTTCGCCATTGTACTCGGCGTATTTACTGTTGAGGAAAAGCGTGTCGCCTTGCACCATTTGCACATCGCCAAAAGCCTTGATATAGTTTTCTTTCTGAAAGAAATAAGCCTTGTTACAAGTAAAAACCACACCTTCGTGACTCACTCTGACATTGCCTCGCAACAGTAATGCATCCGGAATTTCAGTTTGGTTGATGTCGGCAAAATCGGAATACTCTACGTTAATTTGTGATGATTTTTTTTGGGCAGTCATCCCATTTACGACCAACAAACAGTATCCGATATAAAAAAGTAACTTTTTCAAATGGTTGAATTTTTAATTCCTTTAGCTCAATTCTAAGGAATCGAGTGGGCAAATTTATGAAAATAGCAGCAATACAAGCCTTTATTAAGAATTATTTATGGTGTTCATATTTCAATCATTTCTTTATATTTGTGACAACGCCGCAACACTATAATTGTTTGGGCTGATAAACTATGAAAACAAAAATTTTACTGCTGATGGCTGTAGGTTGTACGTTGAGTGCAACTGTAGCACAAAACAATAAAAATGCGCCAATGATGAAAAAAGTAGAGGCTGTAGAAAAGCCCCAAAAGTATGTAGTGTACCAAGTTTTTACCCGTTTGTTCGGTAACAAGAAAACCACCAATAAACCCTGGGGCACTATAGAAGAAAACGGCGTTGGGAAGTTCAATGATTTTACCGATACTGCTTTGCAGGAGATTAAAAAATTAGGCGTTACCCATATTTGGTATACCGGAGTGCCGCATCATGATGTCATTCGAGATTATACTAAATACGGTATTTCTAATGATGATCCTGATGTAGTGAAAGGTCGCGCCGGTTCGCCTTATGCTGTTAAAGATTATTATAATGTGAATCCCGATTTAGCGGTTGATCCGGCCAAACGTTTGGAAGAGTTTGAAGCTTTAATTTCACGTACGCACAAACAACGATTGAAAGTCATAATCGATATCGTTCCCAACCACATTGCCCGCAATTACAAAGGGTTAACCAATCCGAAAGGCGTTAAAGATTTCGGTGCCGATGATGATACTTCGGTAGAATATGCCCGAAACAACAATTTCTATTACATCCCGAATACACCTTTTGAAGTACCGACTTCTCCTGATTATAAACCGCTCAACGGTGAGCCAAATCCGCTCAGTGACGGCAAGTTTTCTGAGTTTCCCGCCAAATGGACCGGCAACGGATCGCGCAGGGCTAAACCGGATATCAACGATTGGTACGAAACGGTAAAAGTCAATTACGGTGTAAGACCTGACGGCACCAAAGATTTTCCTGAATTGCCGGACGGATATGACGAAAAGGATTATGCAGCACATTTCGCTTTTTGGAAAGATAAAGACGTGCCGGATTCTTGGAAGAAGTTCCGTGATATTGCTTTGTATTGGATTGAAAAAGGCGTTGACGGTTTCCGTTATGACATGGCCGAAATGGTGCCGTATGAGTTTTGGAGCTATATGAACTCAAGTATTAAAATGAAGAATCCGAAAGCCTTTTTGTTGGCCGAAGTCTACAATCCGAAGGAATACCGCAACTACATCAAGTTGGGTAAAATGGACTATTTGTATGATAAAGTAGAAACCTACGACCATTTAAAAGCAGTGATAAAAGGCAATGCCTTACCGGATGCGCTTTCGGACATTCAAAACAACATGATGGATATTGAACATCATATGTTACATTTCTTAGACAATCATGATGAACAACGTTTGGCCAGTCCGGAATTTGCCGGCAGCCCTGAGAAAGGAAAACCTTTAATGGTGGTTTCGGCTACGCTAAGTTCCTCTCCAACGATGGTTTATTTCGGACAAGAAGTAGGTGAGCCGGGCAATGAAGATGCCGGTTTCGGGAAACGATCCAGAACTTCTATTTTTGATTATATAGGCGTGCCACACCACCAACGCTGGATGAATGGAGGTAAGTTTGACGGCGGTCTACTAACGAACGATGAAAAAGCATTGCGTGATTTTTACAGTCGTTTGCTCAACATTACTTTAAAGAGCAGTGCCATGTTGGGTAAATTCCAAGAAATTCAATCTGTGAATCGCAAAGAAACCCAAAATTACGATCAGGGATTGTATTCATTTGTGCGTTACAGCGAAGAAGAGAAGTTGATTATTATCGCCAATTTTTCTTGGGTAACTTCAAGCCGAATTGACTTAATCGTACCGGAGGATGTAATATTGGCCTGGAAATTAACCGATGGCAGTTATACGGTTAAAGATCAATTGTATGGCAGCAGTACAGTGCTTAATGTGGTTAACGGTAAAGGAACCATTCACTTAAATATCAAACCGAGCGAATCGTTTATCTTTAAATTATAAAAAGAAACCCTTTCAGTCCCGAAGTCTCGGGAGAAAGGGTTTTTTTAGTATTGTCATTTTGAACGCAGTGAAAAATCACATAGCACCAAGTTAATGAGATTTAGCTCCGCTGAACCTAAAGGTTTCTCCCGTTGGTCGAAATGACAAAAAGAGGTTTTATCTCGTAATCGTTTGTTTTCTATCCGGACCAACTGAAACAATCTTGATTGGCACTTCGACTTCACGTTCAATGAACTCGATATAGTCTTTTAATTCTTTTGGTAACGCATCATAAGTCGTCATACCCGTTAAATCAGCTTGCCATCCTTTGAATTCGGTGTAAATTGGCGTTACATTTTCTTCTTCAATATTATAAGGTAAATGCTGGATGGTTTCGCCTTTGTAGTTGTAAGCGGTGCAAACTTTTAAGGTATCAAAACCCGAAAGCACATCGCCTTTCATCATCATCAATTGGGTTACACCGTTGATTTGGATAGCGTATTTTAAGGCTACTAAATCCAACCAACCGCAACGTCTTTTTCTGCCGGTAACGGAGCCGAATTCGTTACCCACTTTCGCCATCACATCGCCGTCTTCTCCAAAATCTTCGGTAGGAAATGGTCCTGAACCTACGCGTGTAGTGTAAGCTTTGAAAATGCCGTATACTTCTTTGATTTTGTTCGGAGCAATCCCCAAACCGGTACAAGCACCGGCTGCTGTGGTATTAGAAGAAGTGACAAACGGATACGTTCCGAAATCTACATCTAATAAGGAACCTTGAGCGCCTTCGCAAAGAATGGATTTGCCTTCTTTTTGGGCTTGTGCCAAATATTCTTCGCTATCGATGAAAGATAGTTTTTTCAAATCTTCTATCGCTTCAAAGAATTCTTTCTCTAATTCGGGTAAGTTGTATTGGATGCTCACATCGTAAAACGCAATCATCGCTTCGTGTTTGTCTGCCAAAGCGCGGTATCTTTCTTTGAAGTCGGCCAACTCAATATCGCCTACGCGAATACCGTTACGCCCCGTTTTGTCCATATAAGTTGGCCCTATACCTTTTAGGGTAGAACCAATTTTGGCTTTGCCTTTAGCTGCTTCTGAAGCCGCATCCAGCAAACGGTGTGTCGGTAAAATCAAATGTGCTTTTCTGGAAATAATCAATTTCGATTTCAAATCGAGGTTGAACTTGGCTAAGCCATCAATTTCGCTTTTAAAAACTACCGGATCAATTA
>JBEBBH010000029.1:0-2615 GCA_041158485.1 Bacteroidota bacterium
TGACTGGGTTTTAGACGCCGATACTAATCCACAACGTTTCCCTACTCCGGCGCAATCTAACATTACAGCTACCACTACCGAAAGCTTTTGGAGAGGTGGTTTATCCGCTTGGGGTGTTGCCTTAGTTAAATTAGGTCACACTGTTGAAACACTACCGGCTGGAACAGCAATCACCTATGGTGGTACCGGTGCCCAAGACTTAAAAAACTACAATGTTTACGTAATTACTGAACCGAATATCCGGTTTACAAGTGCTGAGAAAACAGCCATTCTTAACTTCGTTAAAAACGGAGGAGGTTTGTTCATGATTGCCAATCACAATGGCTCAGACAGAAATAACGACGGATACGACTCCGCCAAAGTTTGGAACGATTTGATGTCGACCAATACCGTTAAAACCAATCCTTTTGGAATTTCAATCACTTTAAACAGTATTTCTGAAACCACTTCAAACCGATTGAGTGCTACAACTGATCCAATCTTAAACGGTTCTCAGGGAACAGTAACCCAATTAAAATATTCTGCCGGTGCTACGATGTCAATCAACAAAACCGCCAATACAACTGTTAAAGGTTTAATTTGGAGAGGAAGTTCTACACAAGGTACTTCTAACATTATGTGTGCCTCTGCTACTTATGGCACCGGAAGAGTGGTTGCCATAGGTGATAGTTCTCCGGCTGACGACGGAACAGGAGCTGCGGGAGACACTTTATATCCGGGTTGGACTGAACTAACTTCACACTCCATCTTGCATTTGAATGCATCACTTTGGTTAGCCAAATTATAGTAACAAAAAAATCCTGAGCTTCACTCAGGATTTTTTTTATTCTAACAGCAAACGCTTTTGTTCTCTGGCCAATAAGGTATTTTTCAATAGCATGGCAATAGTCATTGGACCAACGCCGCCGGGAACCGGTGTGATAAAAGACGCTTTCTTAGACACATTTTCAAAATCAACATCACCGGTTATTTTGTAACCTCTGGAATCAGTTTCATCCGGAACGCGGGTAATGCCCACATCAATAACCACCGCATCGTCTTTAATCATCTCCGCTTTTAAATAATTCGGAACACCCAAGGCTGTGATGATGATATCGGCTTGCGTAGTGATTTGCGCTATGTTTTTAGTGTAACTGTGGGTCAAGGTAACGGTAGAGTTACCCGGAAATCCTTTTCTGCCCATCAAAATACTCATTGGGCGACCAACGATATGGCTTCTGCCGATAACCACTGTGTGTTTTCCTTTGGTTTCAACATTATAACGTTCGAGCAATTCTAAAATTCCAAACGGTGTAGCCGGAATAAATGTACTCATATCCAAAGCCATTTTACCGAAATTCTCCGGATGAAAACCATCTACATCTTTACTGGGATCGATGGCCATTAACACTCTTTGGGTGTCAATTTGTTTAGGTAAAGGCAACTGCACAATAAAGCCGTCTATGTCATCATTTTCATTGAGTTCGATAATTTTCTTCAGCAATTCGGTTTCCGATGTGGTGCTGGGCATTTTGATTAAAGTCGACTCAAATCCCACCAATTCACAGGCTTTTACTTTACTGCCAACATAAGTCAAACTCGCCCCATCATTCCCTACAATAATGGCCGCCAAATGAGGAACTTTCTCATTGTTGGTTTTCATCTTGTTGACTTCAGCGGTTATTTCTGCTTTGATGTCGGCTGCTGTTTTTTTTCCGTCTAATAATTCCATAGTTGTTGTTTCGGGTTAAAGTTTCGGGTTTAAAAGTTGTTTAAACCTAAAACATAGTAGTTAGTTGTAATCTATTAAAAAAATTAAGGTTCAAAATTTCACACTCGAAACTTTAAACCTTAACTGATTTATCTCATTCCTTTCATGCCGCCCATCATGCGCATCAAGTTTTTCCCGCCACCGCCTTGCATCATTTTCATCATCTTGCTCATTTGGTCAAACTGTTTCAACAATTGGTTTACTTGCTCGACTTTCGTCCCCGATCCTTTGGCAATTCGGGTTTTGCGTTTCATATCAATAATGGTCGGTTTGGTTCTTTCCTGTGGTGTCATCGAATGGATGATGGCTTCTATGTGTTTGAAAGCATCATCTTCTATCTCCACATCTTTCAATGCTTTTCCGGCACCGGGTATCATTCCAACCAAGTCTTTCATGTTACCCATTTTTTTCACCTGTTGGATTTGCACCAAGAAATCGTCGAAACCGAATTCGTTTTTAGCGATTTTCTTTTGCAATTTTCGAGCTTCTTCTTCATCGTATTGCTCTTGCGCTCTTTCTACCAAGGAAACAACGTCTCCCATTCCCAAAATACGATCGGCCATACGGGAAGGATAGAAAACATCGATGGCTTCCATCTTTTCACCGGTACCGATAAACTTAATCGGTTTATTTACCACCGATTTAATAGAAATGGCAGCACCACCACGCGTATCACCATCTAATTTGGTTAAAATAACACCGTCAAAATCCAAACGATCATTAAAGGCTTTAGCCGTATTAACAGCGTCTTGACCGGTCATGGAATCAACCACAAACAAAGTTTCGTGAGGTTTGATGGCCGCATGCACATTGGCAATTTCGTTCATCATTTCTTCATCGATAGCCAAACGTCCGGCAGTATCGA
>JBEBBH010000030.1:0-4869 GCA_041158485.1 Bacteroidota bacterium
CACTATTGAAGTACTAAAAAAAATAATTATCGGAGGAACATTTATCCCAAGATAAATAGTTATTCCCGTTCTGAAAATATAATTTACAGCTGTATGAATTACATAAATGGAATAGGAACAGTAACCTATCTTAGAAACCAAATCGACAACTGCTTTGGTAAAAGTAGCATTAAGCTGTGATACTATTCCTTCTTTCAATAAAAAATAAACTAAAATGACGGCAAACGCTATGTAAAGGAAAACAAACCCAAACGTCTGGATAAAAACGGAATGCTCAATTTTAACGAATGGCGTAAATAAGAGCAGACATAAGGAAAGGCAAAATAAGAGACGAGTATTTTTAAAGAATATTGACTTAAGCCTTTCTAATTTGAAATAATAAAAATAAGACACCAAAACGCCCATTAATAAAGAATCTATTCTCAAATGCGAAGAAGTTATGTTGTGAACACTCGATGCATCATTAGACCAAACTGTAACAATTCTGATGACTAAAACAACCATCATTAAGCTTATGACAATAGCGCCTAAATTGGCCATCAATTTATCTTTATACTTACTGTTGATTAGAATCCAAAAAAGTAACGCCAATCCAAAATAAAAATGTTCTTCAACAGCAAGAGACCAACTGGCCGCATAAGTGTAACCCCAACCTGTGTAATAGTTTTGAAAGAAAAACAAATCGGCTATAACCCTATCTAACTCCAAATTCCCTTTAAAAAGAAAAGGAATGACATAAATAAAGTAAGTAAGGTAATAAATCGGATATATTTTGTACCCACGACGAATCAAGAACAATCCGGGTTTGATGTTCCCAAATCTCTGATATTCTTTAAATAAAAGCCCAGACACCAAAAAACCACTTAACACAAAAAACAAATCCACGCCTATCCAACCCATAGTAACGGTAAATGAAAAGAGTTTCTTGTGTCTCAGCAAAACCAATAAAATGGCAATACCTCTCAAGAAATCAATTTGCTGCAGTCTTTTAGCTTGCATTATGTTGTGTATAATTTTAAAAAAAAACTTCCCTTGCGGGAAGTTTTAAAAGTAGTTAAAATAACCTTATCTTTTATCCATTGGAACAAAATCTCTTAACGGATAACCGGTGTACACCTGTCTTGGTCTTCCGATAGGTTCTTTGTTGATACGCATTTCTTTCCATTGGGCAATCCAACCCGGTAAACGTCCGATAGCGAACATTACCGTAAACATTTCGGTTGGAATCCCTAAAGCACGGTAAATAATACCGGAGTAGAAATCAACGTTTGGATATAATTTTCTGGATACAAAGTAATCGTCTACTAAAGCTGCAGCTTCTAATTTTTTGGCGATGTCTAAAATAGGATCGTTAACACCCAAAGTATTCAATACCTCATCGGCTGCTTTTTTGATGATTTTAGCTCTTGGATCGAAGTTTTTGTAAACACGGTGACCGAAGCCCATTAAGCGGAACGGATCATCTTTGTCTTTGGCTTTAGCTAAGTATTTATCGGCATCTCCTCCATCTTTTTGGATAGCCTCTAACATTTCCAACACCGCTTGGTTGGCACCACCGTGTAACGGACCCCAAAGAGCCGAAACTCCGGCAGAGATAGAAGCAAACAAACCTGCATGAGACGAACCAACGATTCTTACGGTTGACGTAGAACAGTTTTGCTCGTGATCGGCGTGAAGGATAAATAATTTATCTAAAGCGTCAATAACTACAGGATTGATTTGGTAAGGTCCGGTTGGCAATTCAAACATCAAACGCATGAAGTTTTCTACATAACCTTTGGTGTTATCGTAGTAATTTAACGGATAACCCATCATTTTGCGGTAGGTCCAAGTAGCAATCACCAAGAATTTACCCATGGTTTTGCAAACCGCTTCATACATTTCTTTTTCGTTTTCTACATTAACTACTTTCGGATTGAAAGCGGTCAAGGCGCTGGTTAACGATGATAAAACGCCCATAGGATGAGCCGTTTTAGGAAAACCGTCGATGATGTTTTTCATCTCTTCGTTGACCAAAGTATATTTTCTGATGTCGTTTTCAAACTGTTCTAATTGAGCTTTTGTAGGCAACTCACCAAAAATAACTAAATAAGAAACTTCCAAGAAATTGCCTTTTTCGGCTAGGTCTTCAATAGCGTAACCTCGGTAACGAAGTATGCCTTCCTCTCCATCCAAAAAGGTAATTTCACTCTGACATGATCCTGAATTTTTATACCCCGGATCTAAGGTGATAGCACCGGTTAAGGCACGTAGTTTTTCAATGTCGATGGCGGCTTCATTTTCACTTCCTACGATTACAGGAAACTCATATTTTTGGCCATCAAGTTCTAATATAGCTGTTTTAGACATGATATAATATGGGAATTAAGTCTGATAAATTAATATTTTAACAAAATTAGGGAAATACAAACGAAATAAAAAAGAATTACGGCAACGTTTTCGTTAATTATTTGATAAATTTTGCAAAAATAATATACAAACAAAAAAGGCATACAAAACTGTATGCCTTTACCACAATTATGTACCCCAACTTATTCTTTAACTATTTTCCCAACTTTAATTCCTTTGTCTGAGGTTACTTTTATAAAATACACGCCATTGCTTTGCAGGGCTATGTCTAAAACGGTTTGATTTGCATCTGCCAGTTGTGTTTGCAATAATCTGCCTTGCATATCATACAATTGTACTGACTGCAAAGTAAAATCGCCTGAAATATTGACTTTATCCTTGGTTGGATTCGGATACAACGAAATGGTTTGATCTTGCTCAAAATCAGGATTGCTCAAGGCTTGGAAAGTTGTTTCAGCCTCATTAGTGGCTACCGGATAATTGTAATCAAAATAGATATCAGCTCTTTTGTTTACGGCATCGCCTTGTTGTAAGGAGGTTAACGATTTTACTTTCAACAAAACATTGCCGTGACCACCGGATTCGAGTAAAATTTGCTCAAAAATAAACTCAACCACATTACCGTTCACACGAGTATACATCGGATGAGAAGCATTGAGCAATTGAAGACTGTTGATATCAAAATCTGCCGGATTGATTTCGGTTCTAACTACTATATTCTCTGCCGCTGCAGTTCCTGTGTTTTCAAAACGAATCATATAATGCAGATAATCCCCTATTTCAGTCGGTGAAACCACATCGCCTTCCAAACACGTAATATCATTAGGATCATAAGAACCCGAAACCAAATCACGATAAATGAATAAGTTGTCAGTGGTATTTTCGTCCCCGGCCTGTGGCAAAATAGAAGTGGTAAAAGTTAAAATATCGTTGATGTTTACCGGATTGACGTCTGTTGGCGCATTAATATTGAAAGTTACGGTAATTTCTCTGCTGTCAAACGGACGCAAATTAGCATAATCCCAAGAAAGACTTCCTACACCTGCTGTACTTGGCGTAACACTGCTTGATACCAACTCCATCAAATTGTCATCGTAGAAAAAGTTGATGCCCTAGGCTTGTGATAAGGTTTGAGTGCCTTTGTTGCGGTAAACAATTTTATACACCGCATCAAACCCGGGACGAGCAGTGGTAACCGGAGCGATAACAATCTCCAAATCCGGGTGAATACCGTTAGGTGTGATACAAAAATCTTGCGTTGCACTGTTGTTGTTTACATCGGGAAAATTGACATTGGCATTGTTAGGAGAAACATTGAACCAAGTGGGATTTTCAAGACTCGGACTCACTGTAAAATTCCCGGCCAAAGTGTAAAAAGCATATTGTCCTGCAGCATTGGTAAATGTAGCTCCGGATGAAAGTCCTCCGGTTATATCCAATCTGATATAAGGATTGAAACCATCATTGGTATCACAACCATTATTGTCATTATCAACCGTTAGCATTCCCGAAATAGTATTGTGATTACCGCCAGGGGTATATGTACAATAAGAATTAACCTGAACTCCGGTCATTCCGTTGTCATTAAAATACTGTAAGAAACCGGGGATTCTGAAATCATCCATACATACATAAGTCAGATCAGGATTGTTGGTTAAAGGATAACCTCCGGAAATACTAAGTGACGGATGGCCAAATTTCATAAACAAGGTCTCCAAATTGTTATCTGTACAAGCCAAAGAAATGAAGTTAGGACAATTAGATATGTCCAATGTGGTTAAATTATTAAAAGAACATTGTAAATATTGTAGCGCTGTTAACCCGCTCACATCCAAAACAGTTAGGTTGTTGTAATTAAAATAGGCGCTGTTGAGTGTTGTTAGTCCGGTTAGATTTACCGAAGTTAACTGATTCATAGAAGCATATAAACTATAAAGATTCGGACACGGCGTAACATCTAATGTGGTTAACGCATTGTTCCCTACCGCCAAAGTTGACAAGTTGCTCAACCCTTGTAAATTGATACTTTGCAACTGATTGTTATCGGCATAAACACTAGTCAAATTGGTCAAACCCGTCAGATCAAGTGACGTTAATTGGTTACTCTCGCAAACCAACTGCACCATATTGGTACATCCGGACACATTTAAACTGGTTAAATTAGAGTTGTCGCAAAACAAGATGGTTAAATTAGTCATGTTAGATAAATCTAACGTTGGATCATTTCCTAATCCTATGTATAGTTCGGATAAATTGGTAAAACTTTGCAATCCGGTAAAATCAGTAATAGGCAAACTGCTTGTGTAATTCAAATTCAATAGACGATATACCAATAAGGCTTCCGATTGTTGAATTTCGTTATCCGAATTCACATCAATCTTAATGCTATTGCCGGCATTATCTTT
This sequence comes from Bacteroidota bacterium, assembly GCA_041158485.1. GTDB lineage: Bacteria > Bacteroidota > Bacteroidia > Flavobacteriales > Flavobacteriaceae > Flavobacterium. The sequence goes on from JBEBBH010000030.1 coordinate 4,755, forward strand.
AGCGATATTATTGGTCACATCTGCCTCCAGCAAACGCGCTTTCAAATTCGCATCCGGAATATTGACAATTTGGGCACTGGCTAATCCTGAAATTAAAATCAATAAAGAGTATAAT
>JBEBBH010000031.1:0-8216 GCA_041158485.1 Bacteroidota bacterium
GGCAAATCGGCATAAGTAGTTTTTTCAAAACTTACGGTGGCTATCATTTCGCCGCCGCCTTGGTATGGTGGTAATTTTCGGAGCCAATCTTCTTTTCCGTAAAGAATTCCGGTACCGGTTGGTCCACAAATTTTATGGCCTGAAAACACATAGAAATCACAGTCCAACTCTTGTACATCCGGTTTTAAATGCGGTGTGGCTTGAGCGCCGTCGATTAAAATGGCAGCTCCGACTTGGTGTGCTTTGGCAATCATTTCCTTAACCGGATTGATGGTTCCCAAAGCGTTTGATATATGATTAACCGCAACGATTTTGGTGTTGGTAGAAAGCAATTTGTCGTATTCCGACTGAATCAATTCGCCTTTTTCATTCATGGGTATGACTTTCAAAGTGGCGCCGGTTCTTTCACACAGCATTTGCCAAGGCACGATATTGCTGTGGTGTTCCAAGGCCGAAACCAAAACCTCATCGCCGACTTTTAACAGCGAAGCAAAACCGTTGGCCACAGCATTAATACTGTGCGTAGTGCCCGAAGTAAAAATAACTTCATGAGCGTGTTTGGCGTTGATATGACTTTGGATTTTACCGCGAGACACTTCGTAAGCATCGGTTGCCAATTGGCTCAAGGTGTGTACGCCGCGGTGAATGTTAGCGTTGATTTCTTGGTAATATTGGGCAATCGCATCAATCACGACTTGCGGTTTTTGCGAAGTTGCGCCGTTGTCAAAATAAACGAGCGGTTTACCGTTTACTTTTTGAGAAAGTATCGGGAAATCGGCTCTGATTTTTTGGAGGTCTAACATGGTATTATTTAGAAAAATTCTAAATACAAAAGTAGTTAAAATGAGTTGTTTATTTGCTAAACAAATATTAATATTTTGTGATAGTAAACCCTATAAGTTATATAAGAAAACAGTAGCTTAAATGAACTTTCATGACTTATATGGTTCAAATTTTATAAATTGCTGGAAAAATCATTTGCCATGAAAAAATTTCTGAAAGTTTTTGCTGTTTTATTGTTGATTGCTTTAGTTTATTTGCGCATCGAAATTTATCCGCAATTGGACATTATCACCGGGTTTTCAGCTAAAAGTGTGGCTTCCGGACATTTTATTGATGGTCGAACTTTGGAAACCATACAACAAGGCGACAACGATATTGACAAAGTGGATTGGGCAACCAATGCGATTGATGAAAATGACAAAAGCGTCTTGTCGAAAGTCTACGGTTTAAAAGCCCGCAAGGCGATTTACCGCGAAGGATTGGGCGCCACCTTAATCAATGACGATTTTGATGTGACAAAACCTTATAACGTTCCGAAACGAAATGCATCCCAAAGCCATTTGCCTTATCCTTACGGGAACGGTAATCCGATAGATACCAGTTTTACCGAGTTAGATGCGTTCCAATTGCAAAAAGCGGTGGAAGCAGCTTTTGATAAAGAAGGAGAGAAAAACAAACGTACTCGCGCTGTAGTGGTGTTGTACAAAGGCCGTTTGGTGGCTGAAAAATATGGGCCGGGATTTAGAGCTACTTCAAAAATTTTGGGTTGGTCGATGACCAAAAGTTTAACGGCAACTTACTTTGGCATACTGCAAAAACAAGGAAAAATCGACATTATGAAACCGGCTCCGATTGCTGCTTGGAAAAACGATGAGCGCGCTAAAATCACTATCAACGATTTGCTGCACATGAACTCCGGTTTAGAATGGGATGAAGATTACGGCAAGATTTCCGATGTGACCAAAATGTTGTTTACGGCGGAAGATATGACCAAATCGCAAATTGACAAACCTTTAGTAGGCAAACCGAATGCGTCGTGGAATTACTCGTCGGGCACTACGAATTTGTTATCAGGTATATTGCGTCAGCAATTCAAAACACACCAAGAATATTTGGATTTTTGGTACAGCAGTTTGTTGGATAAAATCGGAATGGACTCGGCTTTAGTGGAAGTTGATATGGCCGGCAATTTTGTGGGTTCATCTTACGGTTGGGCTACGGCGCGTGATTGGGCCAAGTTTGGATTATTGTATTTAAACCAAGGCAATTGGAACGGAACACAAATTTTTGACCCGAGTTGGGCAAAATACGTGGCCACGCCAACCAACACTTCTAACGGTCAATACGGTGCGCAATTTTGGTTAAATGCCGGTGGAAAATTCCCGGATGTGCCACGTGATATGTTTTACTGCAGCGGTTACCAAGGACAAATGGTTGCTGTTTTCCCGAGTCATGACTTGGTAGTCGTTCGTATGGGATTGAGTGAAGAATTCGATTTTAATGGATTGTTGAGCGGGATTGTTGGGAGTTTGAAGAAAGATTCCAAAAATGCAAAAAAATAACTCCCTAGCCCCGATTGCAGAGAAAATAAAAAAGTCCCGAGTGTTTCGGGACTTTTTTATTGTAACGGAAAGCGGGAATACGGACACCCAAAATGCCCAAACCTCCTGCCTGCCGGTAGGCAGGTTCGCTCCTAATTTTATAAATCAAACCCTAAATTCACGCCCAATTTCGTCGCAATAATTTTGGTGATGCGTTGTTTTAATTCCGGGATTTTAATGCTTTCGATGACTTCGTTGGAGAAGGCATACATCAATAACGCTTTGGCTTCTTTCTTAGGAATACCGCGTTGTTGCATGTAGAACATGGCAGTTTCGTCTAACTGTCCGATGGTACAACCGTGGGAACATTTTACGTCGTCGGCAAAAATTTCCAACTGTGGTTTGGCGTTAATCGTGGCTTTGTCGCCCAACAAAATATTATTGTTTTGCTGGAAAGCATCCGTTTTTTGCGCTTCTTTTTCTACGTAAATTTTACCGTTGAAAACACCGGTCGAACTGTCGGCCAAGATGGTTTTGTAGTTCTGATGGCTTTCGCAATTCGGCGTAGCGTGGTGCACTAAAGTATAATGGTCTACGTGTTGTTTATCGCCGATAATGGTGATGCCTTTTAAAGTAGAATCGATTCTTTCGCCAAAATGGTAGAAGTTCAGGTTGTTTCTGGTGATGTTACCGCCAAAAGAAAACGTATGTACCGAAACGCGACTTTCTTGCTTTTGGGAAATATACGTATTGTCTACTAGGTTCGCCGATTGCAAATCGTTTTGAACTTTATAATAATCTACAATGGCGCGTTTTTGTGCAAAAATCTCGGTTACCGAGTTGGTCAGCACCGGGTTTTCGTTCAAACTTTGGTGTCTTTCGATGATTTGTACATGTGCATTTTCGCCTACAATCACCAAATTACGCGGTTGCAACATCAATGCGTTTTCTTTACCGGTGGAAAAATAAATGATTTCGATTGGTTTTTCGACTACTTTGCTTTTCGGAATGTTGATATAAGCGCCTTCGTTGGCAAAAGCAGTATTTAAAGTCGTTAAGCTTTCTTCTTTACTGGCTATTTTGTTGAAATATTCATCAATCACCATTTTGTATTTGGGTTTGTTCAACGCCGATGACATCAAACAAACGTCTAAACCTTCATGGGTTGTAGCCGATAAAAAAGAACTGTATTTCCCATCGATGAAGATTACTTTGTAAGTGTCAATTTCGTGAAGAAAATATTTCTTTACCTCAGCAAATTCAATGGCATTTTCGTGTTTTGGAAATACCGAATAATCGTTTTTCAACACCGAATTTAACGAAGTATATTTCCAAGCTTCCTCTTTTTTAGTGGGAAAGCCTTTGTTTTCAAAGTTTTTTATAGCGGCTGTTCGTAGGTCATGCAAATCCGAATGAACATCGATTTGTTCTTCGAAAGCCATGAAAGACGAAATGAGTTTTTCCTTCAATTCCATTATACTTCTTGCTCTTGTTTAATCCAATCGTATCCTTTTTCTTCTAGTTCTAAGGCTAAATCGGCGCCACCGGTTTTTACGATTTTACCGTCCATTAAAACGTGAACAAAATCGGGAATGATGTAATCTAACAAACGTTGGTAGTGTGTGATGACTAATACCGCGTTGTTTTCGTTTTTCAATTTGTTCACACCATTGGCTACAATTCGCAACGCATCGATATCCAAACCGGAATCTGTTTCGTCCAAGATGGCCAATTTCGGCTCTAACATGGCCATTTGGAAGATTTCGTTACGTTTTTTTTCACCGCCTGAGAAACCTTCGTTTAGCGAACGCGATAAAAACTTGCGGTCCATTTCCAACAATTCTGATTTTTCACGAATGAGTTTCAGCATTTCGTTGGCCGGCATTTCTTCCTGATTGTTGGCTTTTCTTTTTTCGTTGATGGCCGTTTTGATAAAGTTAGTCACCGAAACACCGGGAATTTCTACGGGATACTGGAACGACAAGAAAACGCCTTTGTGTGCTCTTTCTTCCGGCGCTAATTCGGAGATGTCTTCACCTTCCAATAGGATTTCGCCTTCGGTTACTTCGTAATTTTCATTTCCGGCAATAATGGAGGAAAGCGTACTTTTTCCGGCACCGTTTGGTCCCATAATGGCGTGCACTTCTCCGGCTTTTATTTCAAGATTGATGCCTTTTAATATTTCTTTGTCCTCTACGGACGCGTGTAAATTTGTTATCTGTAACATATGATTTGAAGATTTGAAGATTTGAGAATTTGAAGATGTTATTTCCATTTTCTAAAATCTACTTTCTATTTTTTTTAAAATTATTATTCTTAGTCAACTTGAATCATTTTCAAATCTTCAAATTGACACATTTTAAAATTAACCTACAGAGCCTTCTAATGAAATCTCCAATAATTTCTGCGCTTCTACCGCAAATTCCATCGGTAGTTTGTTCAATACGTCTTTACTGAAACCGTTCACGATTAACGCGATGGCTTTCTCGGTTGGAATCCCGCGTTGGTTGCAATAAAACACTTGGTCTTCCCCGATTTTTGAAGTCGTGGCTTCATGTTCTATTTTTGCGGTAGTATTTTTACTTTCAATGTATGGAAACGTGTGTGCGCCACAATTATTTCCCATCAACAACGAGTCGCATTGGGAGAAGTTACGCGCATTTTCGGCACGAGCACCAATTTGCACCAAACCTCTGTAACTATTTTGTGATTTTCCGGCTGAGATTCCTTTGGAGATGATAGTCGATTTGGTGTTTTTGCCCAAATGGATCATTTTAGTTCCGGTATCGGCTTGTTGGAAGTTATTGGTTACGGCAATCGAGTAAAATTCGCCTATCGAATTATCGCCTTTTAACACACATGAAGGATATTTCCAGGTTACGGCAGAACCGGTTTCTACTTGTGTCCAAGAGATTTTGGCATTTTTCTCGCACAAGCCTCTTTTGGTTACAAAATTATATACACCGCCTTTACCTTCTTTGTTTCCGGGATACCAGTTTTGAACGGTGGAATATTTGATTTCGGCATCATCTAAAGCAATCAATTCCACTACTGCAGCGTGTAATTGGTTTTCGTCGCGACTTGGTGCCGTACAACCTTCCAAATACGAAACATAACTGCCTTCATCAGCAATGACTAAAGTTCTTTCGAACTGACCGGTTCCGGCTTGGTTGATGCGGAAATAAGTAGACAATTCCATCGGGCAACGAACGCCTTTCGGAATATAACAAAAACTACCATCGGAGAAAACGGCAGAGTTCAATGCAGCGTAAAAATTATCTTTCTGCGGAACAACAGTTCCTAAATATTTTTGAACCAATTCCGGATGCTCTTTAATCGCCTCGGAAATGCTCATGAAAATGATACCTTTTTCGGCCAATGTCTTTTTAAAAGTTGTTGCCACCGAAACTGAATCGACCACGATATCCATGGCGATGTTGTTCATTTTCTTTTGTTCATCGATGGAAATTCCCAGCTTTTTGTACATCGCCAAAAGTTCCGGATCGACATCATCTAAGGTTTTACTGGGATCAGCTTTTTTGGGTGCCGAATAATAGGAGATGGCTTGAAAATCGGGTTTTTCATAATGTACATTCGCCCATTCCGGTTCGGTCATTTCCTGCCAAGCTCTGAAAGCTTCAATACGCCAATCCGTCATCCATTGCGGCTCGCCTTTTTTCTGGGAAATAGCTCTGACAATGTCTTCGTTTAGGCCAACGGGGAAAGTTTCCGATTCTAATTCGGTGTAAAATCCGTATTCGTATTCTTTAGTTTCGAGTTCGACTTTTAAGTCGTCTTCCGTATATTTTGCCATGATAGTGTTATAATGAGAATGATTCTCCGCAACCACAGGTTCGGCTTGCGTTGGGATTATTAAAAACAAAGCCTTTACCATTCAATCCTCCGGAAAATTCCAAAATGGTTCCGGCTAAGTACAAGAACGATTTTTTTTCAACGGCTATTTTCACATTATTGTCTTCGAAAACTTTGTCGTTTTCGCCTATTGCTTTGTCGAATTTTAACTCATAAGACAAACCCGAACAACCACCGCTTTTTACGCCCACTCGAACGTAATCTTGGGTCGCATCAAAACCGTCTTCCTGCATCATTTCGACGATTTTTTTACTTGCTGTATCCGATACTTTAATCATCTTATTTTGATTTTGTCTAAATTAATGTGCAAATTTAACACAAATATCGGTTTATACCACCAACCGTAACATTTTTATAACTAATGTACGGATAGAAAAAAATGATTTTTTATTCTGTAAATTTGTCACAAACCTCAACCTATGAAAATATATCCTATAGAAGCCGGAAACTTTAAGTTGGATGGCGGCGCTATGTTTGGCGTGGTTCCGAAAACCATTTGGAACAAAACCAATCCCGCAGATACCAACAATTTGATTGATATTGCTGCCCGTTGCATGCTCATTGAAGATGGCAATCGTTTGATTTTAATTGATACCGGTATGGGCAACAAACAGTCGGAGAAGTTTTTTGGTTATTATTCGCTTTGGGGCGATTTTACCTTGGATGGTTCTCTAGCCAAATACGGTTTTCATCGCGATGATGTTACAGATGTTTTTATGACGCATTTGCACTTTGACCATTGCGGTGGTAGTGTGAATTGGAATGCTACCAAAACCGGTTACGAAGTCGCTTTTAAAAATGCAAAATTCTGGACCAACGGCAACCACTGGGAATGGGCGACAAAACCTAACGCCAGAGAAAAAGCTTCTTTCCTGTCCGAAAATATTTTGCCGATGCAAGAAAGCGGTCAACTGAACTTTATCAGAAGACCGGAAGGTGATTTCGGGTTTTCGGAAGAATTGGGTTTCGGGATATTTTATGTTGACGGCCATACCGAAAAAATGATGATTCCGCATATTCAATACCAAGACAAAACCATAGTTTTTTGTGCCGATTTGATTCCGACTGCCGGACATTTGCCCTTGCCTTATGTAATGGGTTATGATACCCGACCACTTTTAACGATGCCGGAAAAAGCAAAATTTTTGAACGCAGCGGCAGAGCATAATTATTATTTGTGGTTGGAACACGATGCGCATAACGCAATCATCACGGTAGAAAATACGGAAAAAGGAATCCGTCTGAAAGACGTGTTTAACCTGAATGATATTTTATAAAACAACTATTTTACGCAAAGTGATTATCAATTGGCACACTTGATGCAGTTTGGTTTGAAGCAAGGTTCACGCTTAGGCCTTTATCCCTAAAATATTGTTAATCCGAGGAACAAATGCTCCAAAAGAAATTATTTTTACCACTTACTTACCAAAATCATTGTAGAATGAAAGGATTATTGTATTCCGTTTTTTCGCTGTTATCGTTAACTGTAACCGCTCAGGAAACCCAGCCGGTTCCCTTCAAAAAAGCACCTTTAACCGAAGAACAACAACAGCGTTGGAGTCATCTAGATTTAGAAAAAGACTCCATTCCCGGCATGAGTGTAGACAAAGCCTATTCTGAACTTTTAAAAGGGAAAAAAGGCGCTAAAGTAGTAGTAGGCGTTATAGATTCCGGGGTTGATATTAGCCATCCCGATTTAAAATCGGTTATCTGGACCAACAAAAAAGAAATCCCTAATAATAAGAAAGACGACGATAAAAACGGCTATACCGATGACGTTCACGGATGGAATTTCTTGGGCGATTCCAACAACGAAACCTTGGAATTGGTTCGTTATTTAAGAAAAGGCGATGACGGTACCGAACTTTATAAAAAAGCCCAAAAAGAATATGAAAAAGAATACAACGAAGTGTTTCCTTATAAAGAAACCGTCGATTTATTGGTGGATGCCGATAAAACCATCCGCGAGTATTTGAAAAAAGAGAACTACACCAAAGAAGACCTCAACAACATTGCTTC
>JBEBBH010000032.1:0-6761 GCA_041158485.1 Bacteroidota bacterium
GTTTCATCAGGGATAAATTTTCCCAAATATAAAAAAATTATGATTTTATTTATAATCTTATTCTTTATTTTTTGAGTCGATGATAATCGTAACCGGACCGTCATTTAGCAAGCTGACTTTCATATCGGCGCCAAATTGACCGGTTTGTACATTCTTGCCTAACTCGGTTTCCATTTGGGCAATAAAACCCTCGTATAAAGGAATGGCGATTTCAGGTTTGGAAGCTTTGATATAGGAAGGGCGATTGCCTTTTCTGGTCAAGGCGTGAAGGGTAAACTGACTTACAACGATCATATCGCCGTCAATATCTTTCAGAGACAAATTCATCACGCCGTTTTCATCACCAAAAATTCGGAGGTTGGCAATTTTGGACGCTAACCAAGCAATATCTTCTTGCGAATCCGCATCTTCAAAACCAACTAAAACCAATAAACCGTGTTGGATATCAGCTACTTTCTGGCCTTCGATGGTTACGGAAGCTTGGGAAACTCTTTGGATAACGGCTTTCAAAATAATTGTGAATTATGAATTGTGAATTATGAAATACTGACGATTTAAAATGGACTATTGCTTTCTCAAACTACGTTTGGTGGAAATAATTATTGAGGCTAAAATTTTGTTTATTTCAACTAATTCTGAATGTAGAGACTCAAACTGAGATTGATTTTAATATTCTGATTGAAATAATAACTCTAACCAATAACTAGTTTCATTTGCTTCTTTTTGAGCGATGGCGAGTTTATGTATAAAATCTGATTTACTTTCCGCATGTTCTGATTCCCTAACCAAAGCACCTATCGAAGTTCCACTTCTTAATAATTGTTTACTTAAAACAAATTCTTTCTTTTCTGCAGATAAAAATTGACTCATCTTCACAACTCTTAGAGCAAAACTGAACGATTTAATTTTTATAATATTTTCTGCCATAATTCACCATTTACAATTCACAATTACTTTCGTGTTTCATCACTGGCGATTCTGTCATCGTTGTAAATGTCGGAGCGGTAATGTTCGTCGTCGCCTTCCAAGATTTTTAAGTAACTGTTATAGCGCGACCAGGCGATTTTGTCTTCTTCCAATGCTTTCTTGACAGCGCAATGCGGTTCTTCTTTGTGCAAACAATTGTTGAACTTGCATTGGTCTTTCAATCGGAAAAACTCGGGGAAATAATCGCTGATTTCTGTCGGTTCCATATCTACAATTCCGAAACCTTTGATTCCCGGCGTATCGATGATTTTGGCATCGAAGGACAAATCATACATCTCGGCAAATGTAGTCGTATGTTGGCCTTGCATGCTTTGTTCCGAAATGTGTTTGGTTCTCAAATTCAGTTCCGGTTCTAAAGCATTAACCAAAGTTGATTTACCAACGCCTGAATGCCCTGAAAACATGCACACTTTATCTTTCATCAAGTCTTTCAAAGTCTCGATGCCTTTGCCGTTAACAGCAGAAACCCGAATACACTGATAACCAATTTCGGAGTAAATATGTTGCAAATACAATTGTTCGTCCAACATCGCATCGTCGAAGGTATCAATCTTGTTAAAAACCAAAACCGCTTCTATGCCATAGGCTTCAGCGGTGACTAAAAAGCGATCGATAAAACTGGTCGTTGTGGGCGGATTATTAATGGTTATCAGCAAAAAAACCACATCAATATTAGCGGCAATAATGTGCGTTTGCTTGGAAAGATTAACCGATTTTCGAACGATATAATTCTTCCTGTCGTGGATGTGATGAATCAAACCAATGGTTTCATCGGTAGAATTGTCTAATTCGAAATCGACTACATCACCAACCGCTATCGGGTTAGTACTTTTGATGCCTTTGATGCGGAATTTCCCCTTGATACGACACTCAAAAACCTGATGGTCTTCGGTTTTTACCGTATAGGAACTTCCGGTCGATTTATAAACTAGTCCTGTCATGGTTTGGAATTACAAAGTACAAAGGTAGAAAAAATGAAGCCTATTTTATTTAAAAACAAAAGGCTGTGAAAATTTCACAGCCTTTTGGGTTAATCTTCTAAGATCATTCTGCCTAACTTATCCAATTTTCTTCTGGAAGAATAGATGATAAATTCGTTTTGACTTTTGCGATAATACACGCCCGGACGAATAACCAATTCGTTTTTAATGACTTCTTCCGGATCTTTTCGAGTGATTTGTCCTTTGCTGTCGAAAACAAAAACCGATGGTACTGCATTATTATAATTGCCTAAGGCTTTGATTTCTTCAATATCAGTAATGCCTTTATTCTTTACGTTATCGTTGAAAAGCAAGTTCAATATACCGTCTTTATAAATCGGAATCGCACCCAAATACTCCGGTCCTTTGCCCATTTGTGCCAAAGGAATAGCCATGGAAACACCAACATTAAAACTTCCGTTTCCGCCAACAGCTCCGAATGCAAACGACATAGTAGTTACCGTAGCCGATTGTTCTTTCGGTAAAACATTGCTCCAATCCAACGAACCGTCAGGTTTTAAGCAAGTCACAATGATTTCATTTTTAGTGTAAGTCACCGGTGTAAAAGCCAACGGACCAATTCCGGAACTCTGACCTACATACACAAACTGTAATTCAGACAATACAATAATACCACCGTCGTTTTTCTCGATTAAGGTAGTAATGCTGTATAATGGTTTTAAGTCTTTGCCTTTTTTGGCTCTTCTTTCTCCTAACAATTTTACTTTGGTAGCGTAATCGAATTCGTTGAATTTCAAATTATCATTAGTATTGGTAGCCAAATTAATAGTAGCATTGTAAACCCCTTTCAATTCTTTATTGGCTTTACCGTTTTCGCGAACACTGGAATAAAATCCAACCAATTGTAAGGTATTTTTGTTGGTAGACATCATTTTACAATTGATAATTTCTTTCCCTTTGATGTTGATATCAATCACTTCTTTCTTATAGTTATTGGCTCTTTTGAAAGTGTGAATTTGAAACTTCTCTATTTGTTCTTTCTTTTTTGAATCACGGTAGCTTTCATTGATTACCAAAAAAACATCATCTTGAAAATTCAATTCGAAATCAGAAATTGTAAACTCGTAATCTTTTTTGCTGTCATCAAAATTTACTTTTTCTTCACTGGAAAATAAAGTAGCCAACTTATCATCAAACAACTTCACTTCGTATTTGATAGCATCTTCTTTAGGAAAACGAGACGTATGCATAATTAACAAAGCGCCTTCATCATTAGATTGTTTGAAATAGAAACCGCCGCGCTCCGATTTTTTGGCCACTTCCGAATTGAATAAAGTAGTCGTAGTTTTGCTGATGATTCCTTTTTCAGAAATTGCGGCACCAATTAAATTGAAAATTTTTTCTTTTTTATTGTACACGCTTCCAATAGCATACAGGGTATTGTTGAGTAAAAAAACATCTTCAAAATCAACTTCTTTATCACTGATTTGCGGAATAACAATTGGATTAGAAGACAGTAATTTCATGGTTTTAGAATCGAAAATCTTCAAGAAATAATCTTCTTTTTCCTTGAAGCCAAGCGCGTAGATTTTGTTACCCGTTTCGCCGATAATTTTTACGATTTTTTGTTTGTCCTCCGGCAATTCTTCGCCATAAGTCACGTTGATTTTATCGATTTTGTTTTGAGCATTCAAGCTTATGCTACTGCAAACAAAAAAGAGAAAACCTAAAAAGGCTTTTTTCATTTTGGTTGTTTTTAAATTAAATAGGTTGTTTTTATTGCGGGGCAATGATACAAAAAAAACCTGCCAAAATACTGACAGGTTTCATTTTTAACGAATTGCATTATTAATTATTAATGATTTTCTCCTGATGGGAAATACTTTCCTGGTGGATAGCTTTAAAAATTTTCAAAATAAATTCCTCGCTTAGGCCTTTCTCTTCTCCGTCTAAAATCATCTTGCCCAATATTTCATTCCAGCGTTTGTTTTGCAAAACGGCAACATTTTTCTCTTTTTTCAAGGCTCCGATTTTGTCGGCTACTTTCATTCTTTTCCCTAAGATTTCAAGTAGCTTTCGGTCGTATTCATCAATATCGATACGAAATCTGGACAAACGACTGTTGTAATCATCGGCATCATCCGTTTCTTTTCTGATTTTTAAATCGAGAAAAATTTGTTTCAAAACTTTGGGTGTAACTTGCTGCGCAGCGTCGCTCCAAGCATTATCGGGATCGATATGGGTTTCAATAATCAAACCGTCGTAATTCAAATCGAGTGCTTGCTGTGACACTTCTTGTATCATGTTGCGCTTACCGGTAATGTGCGACGGATCGCAAATGAGCGGCAAATCAGGAAAACGATTTTGCAACTCGATGGCCAATTGCCACTCAGGTATATTACGGTATTTGGTTTTTTCGTAAGTCGAAAAACCTCGATGAATCACGCCTAATTTTTTGATACCGGCATTGTACAAACGTTCTACGCCGCCTATCCACAAAGCCAAATCAGGATTCACGGGATTCTTGAGCAATACTATCTTATCGGTACCGGCCAAAGCGTCGGCTATTTCCTGAACGGCAAACGGATTTACTGTAGTTCTGGCGCCAATCCACAACACATCAATGTCGTGTTCCAAAGCCAACTTGACGTGAGCGGCATTAGCGACTTCGGTGGCCATTAATAAGCCTGTTTCGGCTTTGGCTTTTTGCAACCATTTCAAACCGATGGCGCCAACACCTTCAAATCCGCCGGGACGTGTGCGTGGTTTCCAAATTCCGGCGCGGTATATAGACACGTCTGAATTTTTCAGTTCGTGTGCAATTTTCAGCACTTGCTCTTCCGTTTCTGCACTACAAGGTCCGGCAATAACCAATGGATGAGTCAAATTAAAATCATCCAACCATTTTCTGTTCTCTGCTGTAATATTCATAGCTGTTTTTCTACTGTAAAATTAATGTCTTTTCTTTTAAAATCGGCCAATTGCTTCCTGAATTTTTGCTTCGGAAACACAGAGCGAAAAGCGAATATAGCCTTCACCGTTACTCCCGAAAATACTGCCCGGCGTGATAAAAATATGTTTGTCAAGCAAGACCTTGTCGATAAATGCTTCGGCTGAAATTCCATCCGGTAATTTGGCCCAAACGAACATTCCTACACTGTTCTTGTCAAAAGTACAACCCAACTTCTCTGCCAACTCAAACAACAACTGACGGCGTTTGTGGTAAACTTCATTTTGCTTCTTAAACCAATCGCTCCCTAGTTTGAGTGCTTCAACAGCGCCTTTCTGAATGCCGTAAAACATGCCGCTGTCCATGTTGCTTTTCACTTTCAACACTGCATCGATTAGGTTGGCATTGCCTAAAATCATGCCTACGCGCCATCCGGCCATATTATAGGTTTTGGAGAGTGAATTGAGTTCTAAAGCCACCTCTTTAGCGCCTTTTATTTGTAAAATCGACAGCGGCTTTTCGTTCAATACAAAACTGTACGGATTATCATTTACGATTAAAATTTGGTGTTTTTTGCCGAAAGCAATCAGTTTTTCAAACAACTCCAAAGTACCGTTAGCGCCCGTTGGCATGTGCGGATAGGAAACCCACATCAATTTGACTTTGGTTAAATCCAATTGTTCCAACGCTTCGAAATCGGGTTGCCAATGGTGCATTGCTTTTAAATCGTAATACACGGCTTTGGCCTGAACTAACTCGGTTACCGAGGCATAGGTTGGATATCCCGGATTGGGAATAAGCACCTCATCGCCTTCGTTTAAAAAGGCCAATGAAATGTGCATGATGCCTTCTTTAGAACCCATCAACGGTAAAATTTCTGCATTCGGATCTAAAGTCACGCCAAATCGCCGCTCATAGAAATCGGCCATACCTTGTCGCAACTCCGGCAACCCTTGATAGCTTTGGTATTCGTGTGCTTTGGCATCATTCATCCCTTGAATCATGGCTTGTATAACGGTTGCATCCGGCGCCAAATCAGGACTGCCGATTCCCATATTGATGATCGGCTTTCCATCGGCTACCAATTGGCGCACTTCGCGTAATTTTTTGGAAAAATAATATTCTTGAACGCTGTTTAATCGGTGGGCAGTTTGTATCATATTTTTGGTTTTTTTACCACATAGACACATAGTTTCTTTATAAAATGAACTTAAATTCAATGGTTCTATGTGGTTTTCATTTTACTTCTCCTCTTTTGTATTCTCCTAACACTTTAAAATGAGTGGTCATTAAGGCTAAGATGTTTTTGGCTTTTTCATAATGTTTGTATTTCTCAAAAATCACATCTACAAAAAATGAATACTGAAACGGTCTGTCAATAATCGGCATCGATTGGATTTTGGTTAAGTTGAGTTTACAGTTGTTCATTACGTTTAAAACTGTGGCCAAACTGCCTGGCGTATCGTCTAATTCGAATTTAACTGACGCTTTATTGATGGCTTCTTTCGGCCATTCTTTGTTGGTCGTTTTGACAATCACGAAGCGGGTTTTGTTGCTTTGTACGGTGTGAATTCCGGCCGCGAGTATGTCCAAATCGTATAACTCAGCCGCAATCGGAGCCGCAACAGCGCCTATACCTACGAGTTTCTGTTCTTGAATTCTTCGAGCCGTTTCGGCCGTATCACCACTTTCTACCAATTTGATATGCGGGTATTGGCTAAAGAAAACGGCACATTGCAGTAAGGCAATCGGATGCGAATGCACTTCTTTTATGTCTTCTATTTTTTGGCCTTTCAATACCATTAGGTTCATGTGAATATCCAAATAATGCTCGCCGATGATGTGCAAATCGTGACGGTCAATCAGAGCGTAATTAGGGATAA
>JBEBBH010000033.1:0-4043 GCA_041158485.1 Bacteroidota bacterium
AGAAGAAGAATTCAGGAGGAAAATAATGGCCATCTCTGAATAGTTTTAACAAAAAGTAAATAAAAACACCCTGCGAAAAGAGTAATTCTTGGTGCGTATAGCATTTTGAAGCCAAATACAACGCATACAACACTAGTAAAAGACCAATAAATCCGAATTCGGAAAAAATACGCGTGAACAAGGAATTAGCATCAAAAGAATTGTCGTCTTGTTTTTGTTGGTCGCGGATGTATTCTGGCGGTCGCACTTCTTTTAAGTAACGCTGGGTATGCATGTAATGATGACTCCCGATACCGCTGCCCAAAGGATGTTCTGTGATATTTCTTTTGGCAATGTACAAGTTGCTGATCAATACATAAGAGCTGAGGTTGGTATTTTCATCAAACTTTCCGGTATTGACTACATTGAGGGAATTGTAAGTGTCATCGACCCGCATTTTAAAGAAAGGCAACTCGTTATAAGCAAAGTAAAAAGCAAGTCCGATAAAAGGCATTAAAGCAAAGAAATAGCCTATTCTTCTTAAAGTAAGATTAGGTACTAAAAACAACAAGCCGCAACCTATGTATCCTAAGGAAGAATTGGATAGGAGTAAAGTCCCGAAAATGATGGTAAAATTGAGGTATTTTTTAGTTTTAAGATAGTAATAACAAGCCGGAATCACCACAATAACATAATGTGCCGGTTCCTTAAAAATGCTGTTCAAACGCCCGTCAACATAGTTAATCCCGAAGTAAAAAAACACATACCCTATAAGGGCAACGTAAGTACACATTTTAGCGTATACTTTGATGATGTCTATGGTTTTATACAGTGAGACAAAATTGTAATAATACGTTCCTACTATACCAATGCCTATAATTTGGGAAAGCATATAATTGTACGGAATCCGGATAACGGAATAAGCCAACAGGCCATGAATAAAAAAGAAAACCAAAAGCAACGCAAAATACTTATTCAGGGCTATTTTTTTGATTCGGAATAACAAAAAGTAATTGACCAGAATGATTAAGTAGAGTAATTTCCAATCAATAATAAAATTAAAAAAAAAGGCCTCAGTAAATATGGCAAATACTGATGAGTAGAGTAAATAATTTTTTATGGATATTCTCATGGCTCCTTTTTGTAAAGCCAAATATACAAATGATTGCTGTTTTGGTTGGAATATTTTACACCGTTATATATTATCTCCGGACTATTTGAAGTAGACACGATTAAGTCGATATCGTTATTTTCTTGCGAAAGGCTTCCGGTGTTGTTATTTACATCGATAGCAATGAGTTGTAAATGATCATAATAATAAGAATTGAACAAAGGATATTCCCAGTCCATCATTTTTAATCCCACTTTTTTCGGATTTGAATTGTAAAGTTCCTCTAAAACGGCTTTATATTCCGGATAAAGGTGCAGTTGATTGGCGAAATATTTTTTGAAACGATTATCGTCAACTCTTAAATTTTTGGTGTAAACAGGATCGTTTTGTATCGGCCTCAAGTTATTGTACATAAAGTAGAATATAAAGCTGTAAAGAAGCAAAGGCATGCTAATCCAAACCATTCCTTTATACCATTTGGCTTTTTGACAAGCCAATGTTATCGGGATAACCAACAGGATGAAAATCGGAATATGGAGTCGGGTATGCCAAGGTTGCCATTTAAGGTAACCCGTAAAAAGTAAGATTTGGACAACCAAAACAACAACGATTATGATTTCAGTACTCTTTTTCGTTTTCGAAAACAAGAAGTGAAACACTACAATTAAAAAAGCAACAGCCCACAGCAAGAAATGAATTGTATTGGTCACATAATCCTCATGGGTCACGGCTGCTCTGGCACTTTGGTATGGTATGCTTAAGTAATTCAGATTCTTATCATCAATGGAAACACCAATTGCTTTGTGTGTTTTTCGGATTAAAGTATCACAATATTCTTCTACCGGATAACCCAAATGTAAGCCTGAATTTTTAATTAAATTGGAGAAGAGCAATTTTCCATTCATGGTTTCATTAGCATAGGCTTTGGCTTCAGTGTCATCAATATTCAAAAACGACTTGTTTAGTGCGTAATTGCGACTGTAATGTTTTGCGTTTAAACTGAGCGCCAGTATCATTGCTAAAGTGGCTAATCCTATGGGTTTGATATTTTTGTTTTTCAGGGCGACGGATAAAACATGAAAGCCATAGAAGGCTAAAATGGGCGCCATAAAGACATACGCCGTGCCTTTGGTTATAAATCCTAATCCGACACTAAGACCGAGAAAAACCGTATTGTTTACCGAATTGTTTTTGAATATTTTTAAGGTGTAGAATAAGGCCGTCAAAACAAAGAACGCACAAACAATGTCGTTTTTGGTGGTAGTGGATTGTAATTCTACTGCCGGAATAGTAATCACTAAGAACAAAGCCAATAGTTTCAATAATCGGGCTGTTTGAAACATACTTAGTATGGCATATACCACCACAAGACACTGTATTAAAAAGAAAAGTTCAACACTGTTAGATAGAAAATCATTTCCGTTTAACAAGTTGATGTTCAGGATAAAGTATTCGGCAAAAGGCGGTTGGTAAAGATGGCGTAATATATGTGTCGGAAAATAATCAACAGATTCGTTGCCTATCCAATACATAATTCTCGACATATGGTAAGTAAGCGAATCCCAATTGTTTGGCGGATACAAAAGTCCTTGAACAACCAACAGACACAAAAAAACAAGCAGAACACCAACCAACAGCTTTTCTTTCAGTAACAACGTTTGGCGGTAGGATTTAATTTTTTGCACCATCAAGGACATTGTTTTTTTGCCTTGATTACGAAGCAGAAATGCGATGAGCAAAACATTAAAAGTTCCCCAAAAAATCCCCAAGCTAAGTAGATTAAGCGCGTGAAATACGCTCAACAATTCGGTTACAAAGAATAGTATGCCCGAAAAAAGTAAAGTTGTTTTAATAATCGTCTCGGCAATTCCGGAAAAATTATTTTTTCCCAATAAAACCACGAGTAGTAAAATGTAACCAAGGTATACTAGCATATTGTTAATTATTTTGGAATCACTTTAGTTTTTTAAACAAGAAACAATACAGTCAAAATGATTTTTATTGTAGTGTACAAAAACCTAAAGTTAAAATTAAAAAATACGACAAAAAATAGAATTGATTTAAATCAAGCCGACCCAACAGATCGGTTACAGTTTAAACAGCCCATATTTTAAAATGCAGTAAATGGCCCTGAATCCGTCTTTCCACCCAATTTTTTTGCCTTCTTCATAGGTTCTTCCGTAATAGGATATGCCCACTTCATAAATTCGGATTTTGGGTATTCTGGAAATTTTAGCTGTTACTTCGGGCTCAAAACCAAACCTTTTCTCTTTTAATTTCAGACTCTGGATGGCTTGTGTATTGAACATCTTATAACAAGTTTCCATGTCTGTCAAATTCAAATTGGTAAACATATTGGAAAAAAAGGTCAAAAATTTATTCCCAATGGTATGCCAAAAGAATAACACCCGATGAGGATTTCCGCCCATAAAACGAGAACCAAACACTACGTCTGCAAAGCCGGATAAAATGGGCTTTAAAAGCAAGTTGTATTCTTCCGGATCGTATTCTAAGTCGGCATCTTGAATCACCAAATACTCGCCGGTTGCCCTTTGAATACCGGTATGCAAAGCGGCGCCTTTTCCTTGGTTCACCTCGTGCTTAAAGTACTGTATGTTGATTTCAGGATTATTTTTAATGTAAGTCAATACCGCTTCTTCAGTATTGTCTTTAGAACAATCATTTATGATAATGACTTCTTTTTCAATAGCATCAGGAAGGGTAACATTTTGTAATTTATCCAAAATTAAATGGATAGTTCTTCCTTCATTATAAGCCGGTATGACGATGGATAGTTTTCGAATCATAAATTACGCTCTGTAAAAAACACCATCTACTTCCAATTGTCGTCCGGTTTTTTTGTCGTAAAAACCATTTTCCAACGCCAGTAGGGTGAAACCTTTGAGGTTAAGTTTTGTTTTCATCTCGTCAAATGTAATGGCGCCTTGATAAG
>JBEBBH010000034.1:0-8123 GCA_041158485.1 Bacteroidota bacterium
AGTATTACTTCAACCGGCTGGGACGCTACTATTATTTGTGGTCCGCCACCAACATGTCCTAAACCGACTGCGGTGAATATAACCAATATCGGACAAAATGGAGCTACAGTAAATTGGACTGAAGTAGGAACAGCAACCTCTTGGGAAGTTCTTATATTACCTGCCGGTTCAACAGCACCACTACCTTCTGCAACAGGAATATTAACTACTTCAAATCCCTACATTGCAGCAGGTCTGAATTCTGCAACTTCTTATGATGTTTATGTAAGAGCCATTTGTAGTGCATCTGACATAAGCTTTTGGTCTAATAAGATTACTTTCACAACTTTAATAGCTAACGATGAATGTATCAATGCTGTTAATGTACCCGTAAATACAACGACAACCTGCTCATTAGTTACACCTGGAAGTGTTTTAGGGGCAACGGCTTCTGCTCAAGCCAATACTTGTGGCGGAACAGATGATGATGATGTGTGGTTTAAATTTACTGCTACTAGTACACAACACATTATCTCATTGTTAAACATCACCGGCAGTACATCTGATTTGTTTCATGTGTTATATACCGGAAGTTGCGGTGCCTTAACACAATTGTATTGTAGTGATCCGGAGTCCAGTACTGCAAGTAATTTAACCATTGGACAGATTTACTACATCAGAGTTTACACTTATACTTCTACGACCAATCAAACATCAACCTTTAATGTTTGTGTTGGTACCCCTGTTCCGCCTCCTAACTGTATCAACAACCAACCGGCTGGAAACACTTGTCAAACTGCCACTCCAATTTGTAACCTTAACGGATATTGTGGTAGTACTTCATCTACTTATACAGCCGATTATTGGTCACAATTGAACAGTACTTTTTGTGGTTCGATTGAAAATAACTCGTTTTTGACCTTTGTAGCTACATCAACTACCATTTCATTTGACGTTTGGGTGACAAGTTCTCAAGATAACAGCGGAATTCAAATCATGATTTTCAGCGCTACCAACTGCTCCGGTGCTGTCAACAATTTAACATGCTGGAGTCCGGGGATAGTACCAAATGGTTCTACTAATATCTCTGCCAACGGTTTAGTAATCGGAAACACTTATTACATTATGATAGATGGTTATGGAGGAGATGTTTGTGATTATGTGATTGCTGCCAATACCGGTATTCAAACACAAGTAACCACCACAGCCTCTGATAGTGAAATTTGTTTAGGTGAAACGGTGACATTAAATTCAACGGGCGGAAATGGAAATTACAATTGGGTCGCTACACCTGCTACCACAGGCTTGAGTGCTACTACAGGTGCTACGGTGACCTTTACACCGACAGCAGCAGGCACTTATACCATCACAGCGACTTCAACTGACGGTAATACCGTGTGTCCGCAAGACGTAACAGATAGCGTAACTATAGTGGTTAATGATAATATACCGCCTACATTTGACACTTTTGGCCCTTACTGTGAAGGAGCTACGGTAGCAATACTACCAACAACCTCGAATAATGGCATCAATGGGACTTGGTCTCCATCAACCATCAATAATACCCAAACAGGTTCTTACACCTTCACCCCTGAGGCTACGTCATGTTCTTCACCTTTGACCATCAATGTTACTATAAACACCAATGTTACACCAACCTTTGCTGCTATTGCTCCATTTTGTAACGGAGATACTGCTCCGGTTTTACCATTGGTTTCTAACAATAACATCAACGGAACTTGGTCGCCATCTACAGTCAGCAATACACAATCGGCCAATTACACTTTCACACCGGATGCAAACCAATGTGCTTTGAGTGTGACCCAAAATGTAGTGGTCAATCCGATTATTACCCCTACTTTCCTATCGCCAGCACCAATTTGTAGTGGTGATACAGCGCCAACATTACCAACAACATCATTAAATAATATTACCGGTACTTGGTCTCCGGCTGTGGTAGATAATACACAAACGGCGACTTACACCTTTACTCCGGATGCCGGTCAATGTGCCGATCCAACTACATTAGTGATTACGGTTTATCAAAATTGTTCCTTCGGAAGTTTTGCCAGCGCTGTTTGGTTGACTAACTGTGAAGACAATAACTTCTTCAATACAGTTGGTTCCGGAACATCAATAATTGGTCCGGCTCAAAATATTTTCCCTAATACCGATTTCGGCACTTATTTAACCAATTCGGGAACCTTCAAATTGAGAGGTGGTGAAGTAAAAACATTCAAAATTGCTACGGCTAATGTTTGTAGTACCAGAATGAATTACCGTATTTATCCTGCCTCGGGAACACCGGGAGCTTTCACCGTTTTGAATTTACCATTCTTTAACGATTGTATCTCGGGTTCATTCCCAAGCGGTGGTCCTTGTAATCCGGGAGATCAAAAATGGCAAAATGTTTTAAACGATAGTCAATCACCTGTGGATTTAACTGCTTTCCCTCCGGGAGATTATGTAATTGAAGTATATTACGACATAACCGGTGATATCAATTCCACTTCCCAATGTGACGACACTGTTGTTATCAATAATAACGGAGCAAACTTCATTGCTACTTATACGCTGCAAGCCAATCCAACTTATGCAGCCGTAAATCCTACCAATTGTAGTGCAAACGATGGTAGTATCACCATTAGCGCTTTAGCGCCTAATACTACTTACGATTTTACTTACACTTACAATACAGTAACCGTAGGTCCTAACGCAATCAGTACAGATGCTTTCGGAGACTATACTATTTCCGGTTTGAGTATCGGTAGTTATAACGGGTTTACGTTTGTAGCGAATGGTTGTACCATCAACACTACCAATACTATCAATCTAAATGCACAATCTAATGTATTGGTTTCCGGCACTAATCCACTGACTTGTAACGGTACGAGTGGTACTATAGTGATTAACGGACTTAATCCGAATCAAACATATGCAGTAACTTACACTGATGATACTGTTCCGGTTGGTCCGCTGAATTTGACTTCTGATACCAACGGTCAAATCATCATAACCGGATTAAATGCGGGAAGTTATGCTAACTTCAATTTGGCAACGACTTACTGTACCTTTGTGTCAAATCAAATCATTACTTTAACGAATCCGAATGTTCCGGTAGTGACGGTTAACAGCGAAACAATCTGTTTCAACCAATCGACTACCATAACGGCTACTCCACAA
This sequence comes from Bacteroidota bacterium, assembly GCA_041158485.1. Lineage (GTDB taxonomy): Bacteria > Bacteroidota > Bacteroidia > Flavobacteriales > Flavobacteriaceae > Flavobacterium. Next base: position 3,163 of record JBEBBH010000034.1, read on the forward strand.
ACTCCGGGGAATTATATTTACTCTTGGACTGTACCAAACGGATTTGCTAATCCGGGTAATGTGGCGAGTTTTACCACCAATGTAGCCGGTACTTACACCGTAACGGTAACTCCTATTGGCACTAATTTCTGTAATGGCAGTTTTGAAAATCCGGCTACTTCCGGTGCATTCCCGAATATGTTGAATGAAAGCGATGTTCCGTGTTGGGAAACCAATGCGTCCGATGGTATTTTAGAAGTTTGGCCTCAAGGATTTGAAAGTTCTGTAGCTTACCAAGGAACACAACTCATCGAAATCAACGGGAATTCAACAGCCACTATTTTCCAAGACTTTACTACTTATCCGGGTGCCGAATTGCAAATTTCATTCGCACACAAAGGCCGTTGGGGCAATGATGTAGTTCGCTTAGAAATTGGCCCTGTTGGTGGTCCGTACACTTCTTTAGGTCAGTTTAACGATGGTAATGCGGCTTGGGTATTTCATACTTTAACTTATACTGTACCAACTTCCGGTGGCAATAACTATTCCTTGCGATTTGTATCGGTATCAAGCTCAGGCGGTGATCCATCGGTAGGGAATCTTTTAGATGCAGTTAGTGTAACTTCTACAGAATGTTCTTCTACTCCGGCTTCAGGAACTGTAACCTTAACTCCGGCAGTAACGTTGACTTTAGATTCGGCCAACAATACACAAAACGTTTGTATCAACACTACTATTCAAAATATAGTGTACACGGCAGCCAATGCAACCGATGTAACAGTAAGCGGATTGCCTGCAGGAGTAAGCGGCTCTTATGACAACACTATCGGAGTATTTACCATTAGCGGAACACCAACCGAATCAGGGACTTTCAACTATACAGTAACCACAAGTGGTGGCTGTAATGTAGTGGTAGCCAATGGTACAATCATAGTAAATGCAACTGTAGCGGCCACCTTCAACAATATCGTTATTTGTCAAGGTGATGCAGTAACTTTACCAACTACATCTTTAGAAGGATTTAGTGGTGTTTGGACACCATCTACTGTAAACAATACACAAAACGGAACGTATAACTTTACCCCGAATGCCGGACAATGCGCTACCGCGGGAAGTTTGACAGTAACGGTAAACATTCCGACTTTACCAACGTTCACACCAGTGGCACCAATCTGTAGCGGTGGTCCTTTAAATGCTTTGCCAACCACTTCCAATAATTCGATTAACGGAACTTGGTCGCCTGCATTAAACAACACTGCAACTACAACCTATACTTTCACTCCTACCAGCGGACAATGTGCCAGCACAACTACGATGACTATAGTAGTGAATCCGAATGTAACACCAACGTTCAATGCCATCGGTCAGTTGTGTATAGGGGAAAGCGCTCCATCGTTACCAACTTCTTCCCTGGAAGGGATCAGTGGAACTTGGACACCGGCTGTTATCGATAATACTGTTTCTGGCACTTATAATTTTGCGCCAACTGCAGGACAATGTGCCACAAATGGTTCTTTATCTGTAACGGTACAAAGCGGTTTCGATTTTGAAATCAGCGGCAGTTGTATCGGCAATAATTTTACATTGGAAGTGGCAGCCGTTAACGATACCTTTAATACGGATAATGCCAGCTATGCTTGGTACAACAGCAACCAACAATTAGTAGGTTCTAATGCGACTACTTTTAATGTAACAGAATACTTGTTTGTTTTGTCATCTACACCAACATTACCAATAACTTTCTCACTAACGGTTACAACGCCCGACGGTTGTTGGAGAAATGAGCCAATCACTTTAGATAGAATCTTCTGTGGCATTCAAAAAGGAATTTCGGTGAATGAAGACGGTAAAAATGAGTTTTTCGATTTGCGTTTGTTGGATGTGAAAAACCTAAGCTTATTCAACCGTTACGGTATGAAAGTCTATAGTAAAAACCAATACAAAGACGAATGGAAAGGCCAATCAGACAATGGCGATGAACTGCCGGACGGCACCTACTATTATGTGATCGAATTCAACAACGGCAGCGAAGCCAAAACCGGTTGGATTTACAAAGCAAAAGCAAATTAATAACAAAAAGTCCCGATGTAACGTCGGGACTTTTTATTTAGTATAAGGTTGCTGCTTCTTTAATTACGGCAATTAACACTTCGACATCCATAGTATCTAAAGAAGTGTAACGTAATGATTTGACGGTATTTCTACCATTATCGGCAACTAAATGATGTAGATTATTTTGCAGTTGAAATCCTTTGGCAAAACCAACATCTACAAACTGTTTTTTGTGACTCGCATTCAAATAACAAAAAGGTTGTTTCCGGTAATAAAAATAAGGAATAGCCCATTTGAACTCGAGCGTGGCTTCGGGTAAAATTTGCTTCATCACATCAATAATACTAAGAAGAATATCTCTGTAATGAGGTGGCTGATTTAAAATGTACTGTTCAGCGGGTTTCACTTAATCAATTCCGTATTGGTCAAATAAATACACTAATGAAGCCATAGTGGCAGCGCCTAGTTCTAATTCTCTTTTATTGATGGCTTCAAAAGTATCGTTAGCCGCATGATGATGGTCAAAATAACGTTGCGAATCGGGACGCAAACCGGCTTTGACAATTTTCTCAGAAGTGAGCGGATGAATGTCGGCACCTGTATAACCTTTAACAAAAAGATGGATCAAATACGGTTCAAATAACGGTACCCAACTTTTCACTTTAGCAAAATTGGCATCGTCACACTCCAACGAGAAACCTCTGGGGCTAAATCCCCCGGCATCTCTTTCTACGGCAAAAATATGATTCTCTTGGTTGCGTTTGGATTCGGCTTCGTACTGTTTTCCGCCTCTACCTCCGTTTTCTTCATTCATATACAACACCACGCGAATTGTATTCTTAGGTTGGTAATTCAGTTTTTTAAAGAGTTCCAAAACCGCCATACTTTGTACACAACCGGCACCGTCATCGTGTGAACCATCGGCTAAATCCCAAGAATCCAAATGACCGCTGACTACCAAAATTTTCTCCGGATATAATGAACCTTTAATTTCACCTATAACATTGTACGACAAAACATCTTCAAACTGTTGACACGATTGTTTGAAGAAGAAAGTCAGTTTAGGATTTTCTTTCAATTTCTTACTCAACAATTCCGCGCCGTTGGTACTGATAGCAGCAGCCGGAATGTATTGTGATTTGGACAAGTTACCGTAACTCATAGCGCCGGTATGTGGAAAATCGTCTAAACGCAAATTCAAAGAACGCACTATGGTAGCAACGGCACCGTATTTGGCCGCTTCGGCAGCACCGGCATACCTTTGATCGCCACATCGACTATAGGATAAAAAAGTATCAATATTGTCGGGTTCCATCGGACGATTAAAAAAAACAATCTTGCCTTTGATGTTGGCTTCGCCTAGTGTTTCCAATTCTTTTAAGCTGTGGACTTCTATCAGCTCAGCCGTGATTCCCGATTTAGACGTGGCTATCGAACCTCCTAATGCGCAAATCGGCACTTTGATTTTGTCTTTAGCATCTATGATGTATGCAATTTCCTTTTCACCTCTCTCCCATTTGGGCACCATCACTTCTTGCAGAAAAACGCGGTCTAATCCTAAAGCTTCCAGTTGTTGTTTGGTGTACAGTACTCCTTTTTGGGCACCTTCGGAACCTGATAAACGTTGGCCTACTTTATTAGATAAATCATCCAACCACGAATAACATTGAGAATTGGTTAAAGCCGTTTTGTAAATCGACTGCAACATTTGTTCGTCATTGGATTGCGAAAATCCTGAGGAAGTCAATAACAACAAGCAACCGATAAGCACTTTTTTCATGAGACTAATTTTTCTCAAAAATAATTGAAAAAACATTTGGTCACGGAAAAATATTTCATTTACTTTGTTTTTCAAAGTACTTTAAAATGGAAGCAAAAGATTATTTGAAAGACATACAAGACATCAAACAAATGATGTCACAGTCATCAAGATTTATGTCATTGAGTGGTTTATCGGGTGTACTCGCAGGAGTATATTCATTAATTGGCGCATGGTTGGCCTATAAAACCATTTACTTTGACACATCAACTGGCGGTTCCTACAGAGATTTAGTAATTTCGTTTGAAGCTGTTTACCGATTATTGATTATTGGTTCTTCAGTTATGATTTTGTCTATTGCAACCGGTCTGTTTTTGAGTTTGAGAAAAGCGGCTAAAGGAAAAGAGGCATTTTGGAATCCAACCTCCAGACGATTATTGATTAATTTTTTAATTCCTTTGCTGACCGGTGGATTTTTCATAGTTTTCCTGATAGAAAAAAACATATTGGAATTGGTTGCTCCGCTAACGCTCATTTTTTACGGATTAGCCTGTGTGAATGCCAGCAAATATACACTGGGAGACGTACGATATTTGGGAATTACACAAATATTACTTGGATTACTTTCGACCTGGTTTTTAAGTTATGGTTTGCTGTTTTGGGCATTAGGATTTGGGGTTTGCAATATTTTATACGGCAGCATTATGTATTTTAAATACGATAGAAAGTAAACAATGAAAAAAGCAATTGTCATCATAGCGGTTTTACTGGTTGCCTTTTTTGCATTGGAGAAGTTTAATTCAATTCCGATTGAAAATGCTTCTGTCCAATCAGACAAAAAAGCGATGGAATCATTGCATGATGGCGACATCATCTTCCAAACCTCACAATCAGCACAATGCGAAGCAGTAAGAATTGCTACCAATTCAAAGTTTTCTCATTGCGGAATCATTTTTATAATTAAAGGCGAGTATTTTGTTTATGAAGCCGTTCAACCGGTAAAGCTGACACCTTTTAAACAATGGATTTCTCATGGAGAGAAAAACAACTATCTTGTAAAGAGACTGAAAAACGCTTCGGAAGTTTTAAATCCGAATACTATTGAAAAAATGAAATCCTATGGATACCAATTTAAAAATAAGGATTATGATCTTTACTTTGAATGGTCGGA
>JBEBBH010000035.1:0-2967 GCA_041158485.1 Bacteroidota bacterium
ACTGCTTTAGCAATGGGTAACAAAGCTGAGGCTTTGAAATATTTCACCGACATCAAAGAAAATTTTGATACTGCTCCGGAAGCACAACAAGTAGATGCTTTAATCGGATTAGCACAATAAATTTCAAATCAATATTGCCAAAAAAGGATTAAGGAGTGTATCTTTAATCCTTTTTTAGTTTAAAAGCATAAATTATGGCAACAGCTAATAAAAATCTTTCTAATTACGACAAAACCCAATTGCCCAACGCAAAAGATTTCAAGTTTGGTATCGTGGTTTCCGAGTGGAATGATCATATCACCAACGGCTTGTACCAAGGAGCAGAAGCAGCTTTGTTAGATTGTGGCGCTTTGCCCGAGAACTTGATTCGTTGGAATGTCCCCGGAAGTTTCGAACTGATTTACGGCGCGCAACGTATGATAGTTACGCAAGAAGTAGATGTGGTTATTACCATTGGTTGTGTAATTAAAGGCGAAACCATGCACTTCGAATTTGTATGCGAAGGCGTAACCCAAGGCATCAAAGATTTAAATGTACAAACCGATGTGCCTGTTATTTTTTGTTTGCTAACGGATAATACCGAACAACAATCTATCGACCGAAGCGGTGGTAAACACGGGAACAAAGGCACCGAAGCTGCTATTGCTGCTATTAAAATGGCTGATTTGCGCAGCAAAACGATGCAATAGATTCCCTTTTCGGATGTAAATGATAAGCCTATTCTTTTGTGAATAGGTTTTTTATTTTTAGGGAATGATTAACTATAAATCCCAATACTTTTTCCTTAAATTTGCTTGGTTTGGGCAGTTGCCCAAGTCCTTAATTCAAAACACTGAAACTAAATAATGTCGAGTATCATTCAATTGCTTCCGGATCATGTGGCCAATCAAATTGCAGCCGGTGAAGTAGTGCAAAGACCGGCTTCGGTAGTCAAAGAGTTGTTGGAAAACGCCGTAGATGCCAAAGCTACCGATATCAAGCTCATCATCAAAGATGCCGGAAAGTCATTAATTCAAGTGATTGATAATGGCGTAGGGATGAGTGTTACTGATTCGCGCTTGTGTTTTGAACGTCATGCCACTTCTAAAATTCGACAAGCCGAAGATTTATTTTCATTGCATACCAAAGGTTTTCGTGGTGAAGCATTGGCTTCTATCGCGGCCATTGCACATGTGGAAATGAAAACCAAACAAGACCAAGAAGAATTAGGAACGCACATCGTGATAGAAGGTGGGAAATTCATGTCACAGGAACCGGCGGTGTTGCCCAAAGGGACTTCCTTTGCCGTCAAGAATTTGTTTTTCAACATACCGGCGCGTCGTAATTTCTTAAAATCGGAAACCGTAGAACAACGTCACATAGTGGATGAATTCCAGCGTGTAGCCATGGCGCATCCGAACATCCATTTTACGATGTACCACAACGGCAGTGAAATGTTCAATTTACCGATATCGAATTTCAGACAGCGCATCGTCAATATTTTTTCGGGTAAAACGAATGAAAAATTAGTGCCAGTTAAAGAAGAAACGGATATTTTAAGTTTACAAGGATTTGTGGGGAAACCCGAGTTTGCCAAGAAAAACCGAGGCGAGCAATTCTTCTTTGTCAACAATCGTTTCATCAAAAGCGGCTATTTGCATCACGCTGTCATGGCAGCTTATGAAGGTTTACTGAAAGATGGTTCGCAGCCGAGTTATTTTCTGTATTTGACTGTTCCGCCGCATACCATCGATATCAATATTCATCCTACCAAAACCGAAATCAAGTTTGATGACGAGCATGCGTTGTACGCCATTTTACGCTCGGCCATCAAGCATAGTTTAGGACAATTTAACGTGGCGCCGGTATTGGATTTTGACCGAGATCCGAATTTGGATACGCCTTATCAATACCAAAATAAAGAAGCAGAATTTCCTACCATTCAAGTGGACAGAAGTTACAATCCGTTTGCAGAGGATAAACCTAGTAAATCGTTTTCATCTTCACCTTCGTATAAAAAGCCTGAAGCCCAACCCAATTGGGAAAGTTTGTACGTAGGTTTGAAACAAGCCGGACAAGAATTGGCGGAAATGACCTTTGAAAACGATGCTGTTACGTCTTCGTTGTTTGAAGAAAATGAAGTTGAACAGGAAGTCAAACGCACCTATCAAATTCATAAAAAGTATATCGTAAGCCCAATCAAATCAGGGATGGTGATTATCAACCAAAACAGGGCGCATGAGCGAGTTTTATACGAAGAATTCCTGACCAGCATGACAGTAAACCAAGCTTCGAGTCAACAATTGTTGTTTCCGTTGCAGTTGTATTTTTCGGCACCCGAAATGGAGTTGTTGGCCGAATTAAAATCGGCTTTGGAAAACACCGGATTTGTATTTGAAGCGATGGCAGCCGACCACGTGTTGATTTCCGGTTTACCTGTCAATGTGACCGAAAGCGAGATTGCTATCGTTTTGGAAGAGTTATTGCGAGACTTGCAAGACGGTATTCCGGACAGCAGTTTTTCGCAAAATGACACCATTGCTAAGTCGATGGCGCGCAGTTTGGCCATCAGAACCGGAACCTATTTAACCGAAAAAGAACAGGAAAATTTGGTACACAACCTATTTGCTTGCAAAGAACCGGATGTGTCGCCGTTTCAAAAACCTACTTTCATCACCATGAGTGTGGAAGATATAGACAAAAAATTCAGCGTATGATGCGAATGACCGAGACTGTTAAGCAGTTACTGATAATCAATGTTATTTTTTATATCGGCTCCAATTATGTGGGAGATATAACCTATCAATTGTTTGCGCTTTTTTCTCCGGACAATCCCAATTTCAACTATTGGCAACCTCTGACAAGTATGTTTATGCATGCGCGCTTTCCGAACTTGATGCATATTGTCTTTAATATGTTTGCCTTAATTTCCTTTGGTAGCGCTTTGGAGCACTTTTGGGGTGCGAGAAAATTTTTGTTTTTCTACAT
>JBEBBH010000036.1:0-6199 GCA_041158485.1 Bacteroidota bacterium
CACCATCCCAAAAGTAGAAAACGTATTCCTGGCCGCTGTTCAGGAATGGAGCGACGACTTTATGGAAAAGGTTTGGTATGTGTATTTGATTAACGACTCCGACTTCGATTTAGACTCTGTAATGGTCGTTTCTAAAGCTTTTGGTACGATTGATGGGGAAATGAAAAAAACGTCGCTCCTGCGCCACGCATTTATGCAAGTGCCATCAGTTTCTGCGGTAAAAATAGAAATGGTGGAAAAAAGTGTATTGGAACTTAACAACGAGTTTATGGTGACTTATTTTATCGGCAATACTTTATACGATAAGAAATTCACTTTCCGCAAAAACATGATTAACGAGCACGCTACAGAAGAAGTGCCGATTTTGTTTGTAAACGGTGTTATCGTGAGATAAGTTATTGGCCGTTCTCTCTTTTGATTTTGGCTTTCCAATTGAAATAGCCCAAAATGAAAATCCCTAAAATTATGTAAACAATAGCTCTGAAGTAGAACTCTCCGGAGTGCAGTTGTTGGGCCAGTGGTTTTTCGCTAATTTCAAACAAGGTCATGAAAACAACCATGAACACGCCCCAAAGTCCACCCGTTTTTATTTGATATTTCCAACGTTCACTCATCTTAGTCAAGTTTATCGGTTAGTTTCTTGAATACTTTTTTGGCTTCTTTGCCTTCGTATAAAACCTCATACACCGCATCAATGATGGGTGTTTTGGCCTTGTAGTCTTGGTTCAGTTTGTAAGCACTTTTTACGGCATAATAACCTTCGGCTACCATACTCATTTCGTGTTGTGCTGCCTGAACGGTATAGCCTTTTCCAATCATATTCCCAAACATACGGTTTCGGGAAAAAACGGAATAACCGGTAACCAACAAATCGCCTAAATAGGCTGAATTATTGATGTTACGTTTCATTTTATGGACTTTCTTAATGAATCTTTTCATTTCACGAATAGCATTACTCATAATCACCGATTGGAAATTATCGCCATAACCTAAGCCATGCGCAATTCCGGCGGCAATCGCATAAATGTTTTTCAACATCGCAGCATATTCGGTACCGATGATATCATCAGAAATTTTGGTTTTGATAAAATGGCAACTCAAATAATTGGCCACTACTTTAGCTTTTTCTGAATCGGCGCAAGCAATAGTCAAATAGGAAAGTCTTTCTAAGGCAACTTCTTCCGCATGACACGGTCCGGTGATAACGCCAATATTGTCATAAGGTATATCGAAATTTTTATGGAAATGTTCACCAACAATCAAAAAAGTTTCAGGAACAATTCCTTTAATGGCTGAGAAAATCACTTTGCCTTTTAAATCGACGGTTAATTTCTCTAACTCTTTACTTAAAAAAGCCGATGGTATCGCAAAAATAAGATAATCCGCATAAGCTATGGCTTCGTTTATATCGCTGGTGAGTCGCAATTTTTTAGTATCAAACTCAACCGAACTCAAGTAATTAGGATTGTGCTTTTCCGCTTTTAAATGGTCTATGGCCGATTGGCTTCTCATATACCAAGCAATTTCAGGTAAGTTTACGCATAGCATCTTGGCTATGGCTGTAGCCCAACTTCCGCCGCCTATTACAGCAAATTTTGGTGGATTGTTCATAAGAGATTCTTTTTACTGTCCAAAAATAGTCAATTTTAAATGATATAAATTATGTTTTACTTACAGGTTTTGTATTGATTTTTTGTAATATTATATTTATATATTTTATAATAATGTGCATTTCAACGATTTTTTTGTTCACTTAATAGATAAAGTTACTATTTTAGCAGTCCTAAATCTACAAAAATATGAAATCAAAATCTTTACTTTTGTTCATGGCCGCCTTAGCCTTGACAATCACCTCGTGTGAAACAGAAAATGTTTCAGAAACTAATGCTACAGCTCGCCAAGCTTCAATGACTACAGCAGCAGCAGTGACACCAATAGACAACCTAACTCCGTGTGCGCACAGTGAATTATTAGCCGGACAGCGATATGATGCCGGTGACATTAAAGTGTATTTCGACGAAGATAATCTTTATGTTGAATACCAAGCCAGTATCAATTGGCATTTGAGAAAAACACATCTTTATGTTGGCGAACAAAGATTAATTCCGCTAACCAGATTAGGTAGTCCGAATGTTGAATTTTTTCCGATACAGCAAACACTCAGCGAAGGTACACAAACCGTCATGTACACATTTCCTAAAAGCAACTTGAGAAAATGTTTTATAATCTCAGCTTATGCAGAGGTTTACAGAACCGATTCGAGTGGTGAAATAGTTCAAGTGGAAAGCGCTTGGTCTACCGGAGAACGCTTCAACGAAGATAGCTGGGGCATGTACTTTGACGTTTGCCAATCGGATTGTTCGAACTAACTGACATCGCAATATAAAAAAAGCCTTCATAAGAAGGCTTTTTTATTAGTAACTCATTTCAACTATAGCTTTTACTTTGTCTATAGTCACATTTTGTTTTTCTCCCAAGGCTTTCCAACCTCTGTCCTCAAAACGATTTACAATAAAATCGGCCGTTTGTTGGAAGTTTTCGGTGTTTTCAGACAATTTAGTTTTCATGCCCATGGTATGGAAAAAAGCTACTGTTTTATCAATGGCTTGTCGGGCAATTTCGTCTTCATTATTGCCTTCTATATTCCAAACCCTTTTGCCGTATTGCGCTAATTTTTCTTTTTTAGAATCAAACATCACTCGGTACAAATTAGGACCGATAATCGCCAACGTTCTGGCGTGATCAATTTCGTATAAAGCGGTCAATTCGTGTCCAATCATGTGTGTTGCCCAATCGCTTGGCACGCCTTTTTGGATTAAACCGTTTAAGGCCATAGTGGCACACCACATATAGTTGGAAGCCAATTTGTAATCGGTTGGATTTTCGGCTACATCCGGCCCAATTTCGATTAAAGTTTGGAGTATGCTTTCGGCAAATCGATCTTGTAATAAGGCATCGTGCGGATAAGTCAGGTATTGTTCCATTACGTGTGTAAAAGCATCTACAACACCATTTTGGATTTGTCTTTTCGGCAAAGAAGCAATAACTGATGGATCGCAAATAGAAAACTTAGGAAACAAAGCGCTGCCACCTAATGTTAACTTTTCCTGAGTGGCTTCAATGGTAACCACAGCACCGGAATTCATCTCACTGCCGGTTGCCGGTAAGGTGAGCACTGTTCCGAAAGGAATCACTTTAGTCACATCGGTAAACAATACTCTGTTTTTAAGAATTTCAATAGGGTCGCCTTCATAGTTTACGGCTCCTGAGATGAATTTAACGCCGTCAATAACACTTCCGCCGCCAACTGCCAAAATAAAATTAAGGTTTTGCTCACGGATAATTGCCACAGCCTTCATTAAGGTTTCAAAACGCGGATTAGGCTCAATTCCGCCAAATTCAACGACTTCAAAACCTTCCAAAGCGGCTTTTACCTGATCGTAAACGCCGTTTTTAAAAATACTGCCGCCACCATAAGCCAACAAAATTTTGGCTTTTTGAGGCACTAAGGTAGCCAGTTTTTGTGTTTGGTCTTTCCCGAAAACGTATTGTGTCGGGTTGTATAATTCGAAATTTAACATCTTGTGTAATTTTAGAGTACAAAGTTACAAAAGCAGTAAACGAACAACTGATAAAAGTATGTTAAGTTATCGGCGGTAAAAATTGTTGTGGTCTACGTATTCCCAAACATTATGGGGCAGCAAAGGTCTGACGTTCTTATTGTTTTTGATGTTTTCTCGGATAAAAGTGGAGGAGATTTCTACTATAGGAGCGTCAATCCAATGCACGCTGGGATGATTTTTTAAAGTTGGATTTTCAGCTTCTTCCGAGACTCTGGGATAAATGTAAATGTTGTGATGTTGCAAAATGTACTCATAGTTTTTCCATTTGTGCAATGATTTTAAATTGTCTTCGCCCATGATCAAAGAAAACTCATGTTGCGGATATTTCTCCATTAAATGCGCCAGCGTATTCACCGTATAATTCGGCTGTGGTAATTTGAATTCAATATCGGAAGATTTAATTTTAGGATAATCTTCGGTAGCCAATCGCACTAAATGCAACCGCTGATAATCGTCGAGCAAAGTGTTCTTCTGCTTTAAAGGATTATGCGGCGTAACCACCATCCAAATTTGTTCTAAATCGGAATGCTCCGCCATGTGGTTGGCGATAATCAAATGACCTACGTGTATAGGATTAAAAGTGCCGAAATAGAGACCGATTTTCATATTTAAGGGATAAGGGATAAGGGATAAGGGAAAGTCCATTTCTTATGCCTTTTCCCTAGTCCCTTTTAACTTATTTTACAAATGCTTTCACCAATTCATACGCTTCTTGCTTAGCCACATCCAAATCATAATTCTTGATGATAACATCAAATTGAGGTGCGGTGGCCAATTCTACGTGGGCTTTGGCAATTCTCATATTGATTTTGTCGTCGCTCTCCGTAGAACGTTCTTTTAAGCGGCGTTTGAGTTCGTCAACACTCGGAGGTTTAACAAAAACAGCCAGTGTTTCTTCAGGAAATTTCTTTTTGATGCGCAATCCTCCGGCTACATCTATATCAAAAATCACGTTCTTTCCTTCTGCCCAGATGCGTTCCACTTCACTTTTTAAAGTGCCGTAAAAATTGTCACGATACACTTCTTCCCACTCGATAAAATCTTCCGCTTTAATATGTTTTTTGAAGTCGTCAATCGACATAAAATAGTAGTCTTTACCGTTGACTTCTTCGCCGCGAGGTTCGCGAGTAGCCGCTGATATGGAAAACGCCAAATTGAGTTCGGGTTGCGCTAATAAATGTCTGACTATGGTGGTTTTCCCGGAACCCGACGGTGCCGAGAATACTAATAATTTTCCTTTGTTCATTTTTTCTGAATTTATCTCAGTGTTTTTTGCCACGAATTACACAAATTAATTTGCGGAATCCATAGCCGACATTTACAATACGTTTAAAACCTGTTCTTTAATTTTTTCCAACTCGTCTTTCATCATTACCACCAATTTTTGCATTTCCGCGTGGTTGGATTTAGAACCCATGGTATTGATTTCTCTACCCATTTCCTGAGTGATGAAACCTAATTTTCTACCATTGGCTTCTGTTCCGGCTAAGGTTTCGATGAAATAATTCAGATGGTTTTCCAAACGCACTTTCTCTTCGGTGATGTCGTATTTTTCGAGGTAAAAAATCAATTCTTGTTCAAAACGATTCTCATCCACATTCTCTTTCAATTCGGATAAAGCTGTTCTCAATCGGGTTTTGACTGTTTCCACGCGTTCGGCATCATAGGCCACGGCATTATTCATCAAAGTCAAAATATTGGCAATGCGGTGCAAAAATTCTTTTTCAAGCGACACACCTTCGTCTTTGCGAAACTGCACAATATTGGCTAAAGCTTCATCGATAACTGTTTGGATTTGCTGCCATTCGTTTTCATCAATTTCATCGCGCTCGGTTTTTAAAGCATCGGGCATTCTGACGGCCATTTTCATCAATTCGGTTTCATCAGCATTCGGAATCACAGCTTTCATTTGGTTGATGTAACCTTTTACAATCGGCACATTAATTTTGGAAGTTGTTTCTTCACCGGTAACTTCAACATAAAGTGAAAAATCAATTTTGCCGCGTTCCAATCGCTGTGAAATTTGGTTGCGCAAACCCAACTCCATTTCTCTGAACACAGAAGGCATGCGGGTATTTAAGTCTAACCCTTTGCTGTTAAGCGATTTGATTTCAACGGTAATTTTTTTGGTCGGCAATTGCAAAGTGGCTTTCCCGAAACCGGTCATGGATTGTATCATTCGTATGCATTTCTTATAGCTACAAATATATTCAAAATTGAGGAGTTAGGATTTAGGATTTAGGATTTCTTATTGGTAACGAGAAAAACCCCAACAAATATCAGAACCGCCGATAAAACTTTAACCCAAGTAAGCGCGTCTTTGCCTACACTCATAGCGAAAACAGTGGCAAAGAGCGGTTGCAAGTAAATAAAAACGGCTACGGTAGTCGGCTTTAATTCGCGCATGGAAACCAAGTTGAGCAAATAGGTCATAAACGTGGTAAAAACCACTACAAAACCTATTTCCCATAAGATTACCGAAGGCAAGTTTTGCCACTGAATCTCTTGGTATTCGCTCCAACCAAACGGAAGCACCATCAACAAACCAAAGGTGTAAATCCACTTTACAAAAGTAA
>JBEBBH010000037.1:0-5232 GCA_041158485.1 Bacteroidota bacterium
CAAAAATCGCTATTTGTTAATTGCTAAAAAGTTGAGCTACACTCAATATGTTAAAATCAAAAGTTTTCCATTATTCAATTTAGGAGCCAATAAAGGCGGTATGATTACCGAGCAAAAAACGGTACGCGAACATCCGATTGGTAAAATAGCTGAAAGGACTATTGGTTATGAAAGAGAAGACGAAAACGGAAACTTAGTAGGAAAAGGCATCGAATGGTCATTCCGAAAATACCTTAATGGAAAAGACGGCAAAGTGCTCAAGCAAAAAATTGCCAAAGGACAATGGAAACCTATTCGCGACCAAAATGAAGTAGATCCGCAAGACGGTTATGATGTGATATCAACCATCGATGTGTACATTCAAGATATTGCACATCATGCGTTATTGAAGCAGTTGCAAGAATACAAAGCCGATCACGGTTGTGTGGTTGTGATGGAAACCAAAACGGGTAAAATCAGAGCCATATCTAACTTAGGAAAACTAAAAGAATCCGATTCAACCTATTTCGAAACTACCAATTATGCCGTGGCGGAATCGCACGAACCCGGTTCTACCTTCAAGTTAGTCGATATGATTGCTTTGTTGGATGACCAAAAAGTGGATACCAGCAAGGTATACAACACATTCGGAGGTGTGATTGATTACCGCGGCAAAAAAGTGAGAGATTCTCACGAAGGCGGTTACGGTAGTATCTCTTTGGGCAGAGGTTTTGAGGTGTCTTCGAACACTGTTTTAGTTCAAGCAGTTTACGAAAATTACAAAAACAACCCTAAAGAATTCGTTGATCGTATCGATCGTATGGGCTTAAACAAACCATTGGGATTACCGTTCCAGGGCGAAGGGAAGCCTTATATTCCGCAACCGGGTGACAAACATTGGAGTGCGATTTCCTTGCCGTGGATGGCTTTCGGTTACGGGGTTTCGGTAACACCTTTGCAAACGCTAACGTTGTATAATGCGGTAGCGAATAACGGTGAAATGGTAAAACCACAATTCGTGTCCGAAATCAAAGAATGGAACCGAACCATCAAAAAATACAATAAAGAAGTCATCAATCCCAAAATTTGCGCACCGGAAACGATTAAGAAATTGAAAGCAGTACTGACTAATGTGGTCAAAAGAGGAACCGGAGCCAAATTGTATTCAAAAGATTTTTCGATGGCCGGAAAAACCGGAACTGCCCAAGCCAATTACGGCAAAAACGGTGGAAGCGAGAAGCATTACATCTCCTCTTTCGTAGGTTTCTTTCCGGCAGAAAACCCTAAGTATTCTTGTATCGTAGTAGTGCACAAACCCAATACATCAGGGAATAATTATTACGGTGCCGATGTGGCCGGTCCGGTATTCAAACGAGTGGCACAAAAGATTTTTACCGATGCACCATCGACTAATGAAATTAAAAATTTAAATAAAAAAATCGGCAAGCAAGAACAAGCGTATGCCGAGTTTGAAGCCAAAGCCAATTCCGAATCTAAAGTTGTTCCAAATGTAAAAGGAATGAGCGGTATGGACGCTGTGGCGCTTTTAGAAAACATGAAAATAAAGGTTAAAGTCATCGGCTTCGGTAAAGTCAAAAGACAGTCCATCCAGCCGGGTTCAGCCTTAACCAAAAATCAAATCATCATACTCGAATTATCGTGATTATTTTAAAAGACATATTATACAAAGTAGCCATCGAAGTTGTAAAAGGTTCGACAGAAATGCCTATACACAAAATCGAATTCGATTCCAGAAAAGTGGAAGAAAACGATGTGTTTGTGGCCATACGCGGTACAGTTTCTAACGGTCATGACTTTATTGAGAAAGCCATCAACTTAGGCGCTACTGCCATTGTTTGTGATACATTGCCGGAAGTTATAGTTACTGGTGTTACGTACATTCAGGTGAAAGATACCAATACGGCTTTGGCTTATTTGGCGACCAATTATTACGGTAATCCGTCGCAAAATTTAAAGTTAGTAGGCATTACCGGAACCAACGGAAAAACAACCATTGCTTCGCTTTTGTACCAATTGTTCCAAAAAGCAGGTTACAAAGTAGGTTTGTTGTCTACCGTAAAAATTATGGTTAATGATGTGGAATTCAAAGCCACACATACTACACCGGATTCGTTGACCATCAATTACTATTTGGCTGAAATGAATGCCGCGGGAGTCGAGTATTGCTTTATGGAAGTGAGTTCGCACGGGATTCATCAAAAACGCACCGAAGGCTTGCATTTTGCCGGTGGCGTTTTTACCAATTTGTCTCACGATCACTTGGATTATCATGCAACGTTTGCCGAATACCGCGATGTGAAAAAATCATTTTTCGATCATTTGCCAAAAACCGCTTTTGCACTGACGAATGTGGATGATAAAAACGGTGCGGTAATGTTTCAAAATACGGGAGCCAAAAAGCTAACGTATGCCTTAAAGTCGTATGCCGATTATAAAGCGCAAATCTTGGAAAATCAATTGTCGGGCTTGTTGCTAAAAATTAATGAAAGCGAAGTTTGGGTGCGATTGATTGGCACTTTTAACGCCTACAATTTATTGGCTATTTACGGAACGGCAGTCGAATTAGGTTTGGATAAATTAGAAGTATTGCGCTTGTTATCCGAATTGGAAAGTGTTTCAGGTCGATTCCAATACATCGTATCCGATCAAAAAATTACTGCGGTAGTTGATTATGCGCACACGCCGGATGCTTTGGAAAATGTAATCAAAACGATTAATGACATCCGAACCAACAACGAACAATTGATTACAGTAGTAGGTTGTGGAGGCGACAGAGACAAGACCAAAAGACCGATTATGGCGCACATAGCCAGCAGTATGAGCAATAAAGTCATCATTACTTCGGACAACCCAAGAACAGAAGATCCGATTGACATCATAGCGGATATGGAAAAAGGTGTTGAGCCGCAAAACCAAAAGAAAACCTTGTCCATAGTCGACCGTAAACAAGCCATCAAAACCGCTTGTCAGTTGGCCGGACCAAACGATATCATTTTAATCGCCGGAAAAGGTCACGAAACCTACCAAGAAATTCAGGGCGTTCGCCACGATTTCGACGATATGAAAATTGTAAAAGAACTATTAGAACAGCTAAATAAATAAACCTATGCTATATTATTTATTTGAATACCTCGACAAAACCATGGATGTGCCCGGAACCGGTGTATTCCAATACATTACGTTCCGTTCGGCTTTGGCCTTAATCTTGTCGCTGATGATTTCAACCATATACGGTAAAAAAATCATCAACTTCTTGAGAAACCAGCAAGTAGGAGAAACTGTGAGAGAATTAGGTTTAGAAGGCCAAACGCAAAAAGCAGGAACGCCCACAATGGGTGGTTTAATCATTATCATCGCTACGTTGATTCCGGTGATTTTACTAACCAAACTCAATAATATTTACATCATCTTATTGATTGTTACCACGCTTTGGATGGGAACCATCGGCTTTATTGACGATTATATCAAAATCTTCAAAAAAGACAAACAAGGTTTAAAAGGGATTTTCAAAGTAATCGGACAGGTTGGTCTCGGATTAATAGTAGGTTCGGTATTGTATTTTCATCCGGGAGTAACCGTAAGAGAACGTTCGAATACGCCAATCACCTTTAACCAAACACAAAATGTCATCACCCAAGCACCGGTGGAGAAAAAGTCAACAACCACTACCATTCCGTTTGTTAAAAATAACGAGTTGGATTATGCTAAAATCATCGCTTGGACCGGAGAAGGTTACGAAAATTGGGCTTGGTTGGTGTTTATTCCGATTGTGATTTTCATCATCACCGCAGTCTCTAACGGCGCCAACTTAACCGATGGTATCGATGGTTTAGCCGCCGGAACTTCTGCTATATCAGTGCTGGCTCTCGGGATTTTTACCTTCGTTTCGGGGAATCTTATTTTGTCCAGTTACCTCAATATCATGTACATCCCCAATTCGGGTGAAATGACAGTCTTTATTTCAGCTTTTGTTGGAGCATTGATTGGATTTTTATGGTACAACTCTTTCCCGGCATCTGTATTTATGGGCGACACCGGAAGTTTAACCATAGGCGGAATCATAGCGGTTTTGGCCATTTCAGTGCGTAAAGAAATGTTGTTGCCGGTATTGTGCGCCATCTTCTTTGCCGAAAATTTATCAGTAATCATTCAGGTGGCTTATTTCAAATATACCAAGAAGCGTTTTGGCGAAGGCCGACGGGTTTTCTTGATGTCGCCGCTTCACCATCATTACCAAAAGAAAGGGTATCACGAAAGTAAAATTGTAACCCGATTTTGGATTGTAGCCATCTTGTTAGCCATCGTTTCTATAGTGACTTTAAAATTGAGATAATGCGAAGATTGGTTGTACTTGGCGGAGGCGAAAGTGGTGTGGGAACCGCCATTTTAGGAAAGAAAGAAGGCTACGAAGTATTCGTGTCCGACTTCGGAAAAATAACAGAGAAATACAAAAACGTTCTTACACAATATAACATCGATTGGGAAGAGGAAAAACACACGGAAGCCTTGGTTTTAAACGCCGATATAGTGATGAAAAGCCCCGGAATTCCGGACAAAGCCCCGATAGTGAAAAAGTTGATGGCGCAAGGAATACCGGTTATTTCAGAAATCGAGTTTGCTTATCCGTTTACCAAAGCAAAAACCATCGGGATTACTGGCAGCAACGGTAAAACAACCACTACCATGCTAACGTATCATTTGCTCAAAGAAGGCGGACTTAACGTAGGCTTGGGAGGGAACATCGGGAAAAGCTTTGCTTGGCAAGTAGCCGAAGAAAATTACGATTACTATGTGTTGGAACTGAGTAGTTTTCAGTTGGACGGCATCATCAATTACAAACCGGACATTGCGTTGTTAACCAACATCAGTCCCGATCATTTAGACCGATATGACTATAAATATGAAAATTATATCGCCTCTAAATTCAGAATTACAATGAACCAAACGGAAGCTGATTTTTTCATCTATGATGCCGATGACGAAGCGATAGCCGAATGGTTAAAAAACAATAAAACAAAAGCACAAACTATACCTTTTTCGTTATCAAAAACTTTTGAAAACGGAGCCTTTATAAAAAACGACGACACTATGGACATTATCATCAACAACGAAGAATTTGAAATGAAAACCGCTGACATTTCATTGGAAGGAAAACACAACATGAAAAACGCTATGGCCGCTACTTCTGTAGCCCAATTGATGAAAATCAGAAAGCAAACCATACGCGAAAGT
>JBEBBH010000038.1:0-8494 GCA_041158485.1 Bacteroidota bacterium
CTATTATATCAACGGTGCTTATGACATTGCACTGAAAAACTACATCAAAGCGGCTGTTATTTGCGAAGTAGAAAACAACAAACTAGGACTGGCAAAAGCTTTAATGGGTCAAGGCTTAATACAGCAAGTGTATGGCAGAAACAAAGAAGCTTTGAAAAATTTCAAGAAATCAATAGCCATTTGCAGAGTCCTAAACAATGAACAATATACGGTCAAAAACCTATTAAACATTGGTGTTTCACAAAGTAATTTAAAACAATTTGACGAAGCTTATCGCAGTTTTTCAGAATCACTCAAGTTAGGCGAACAATACCAACTGACGAATGATGCTCAAATGGCCAGAAACAAGTTGGCTAACATTCATTTTATCAAAAACAACTTAGATTCTGCCACGTATTACTATCAAAAAGTAATAAACGATTCACCAAAGCCTAATTTATGGGAAGAAGCTTTTGCTTTATCCGGACTATCGGAAACGTATCTCAAGTCAGGAAATTATAACCAAGCTGAAGATTATGGTTTGAGAGGTTACAAAGCGGCTAATATGGTAGGTGCTAAATGGGACATTGCTCGTTCCTCTGAAATTTTATCAAAAGTTTACTTTCGAAAAAACAATTTCAAATCGGCACATCACTATTTGATGATCAACAAAAAATACAACGATTTATTATTTGCCGAGTCCAAAATCAGGGAAGTCAATATTTTGCAATTAGAAGCCAAAGAAGCGGAAAACGAAAAATTGGAGGCTAAGGCAGATGCAGCTCAGCAAAAACTTAACAATATCCGAATTTTTGTGGGTTGTATCATCTTGTTGTTTTTATCGCTTTCCATTTTCACCTTTTACTATTACAAATACAACAAACAAAAAGGAAAGTTCTATAAAGAAATCGATATCAAAAATCGGGAAATTGAAAGCCAACAATCGTTGATTACTTCTCAAAATATTGTGCTGGAAGAATTGAATCAAACCAAGAATAGGATCTTTTCAATCTTATCACACGATTTGAAAACACCTATTAACTCACTGATTCAAGTTATTGAACTCAACAAACAAAATGATTTAACCAAAGAAGAGCAACTGTTTGTCTTTGAGCAACTCCAAAAACAAGTGGAAGGCACTGCTCTAGTTTTGAATAATTTGTTGCGATGGGCCAATTCACAAATTGATGGAACCAGTATCATTTTTGAAAAAATAGCACTTAACCAAATCGCAGAAGAATCCATCAGTTCATTTTATGCCGAAGTAGCCAAGAAAAAAGTGTCGTTCAACCATAGTTACAACAACGATATCTTTATCAAAGCTGATATTGGACAAACCCGCATCATTATTCAAAACATCATTGCTAATGCAGTAAAATTTGCTCCGCTGAACAGTCATATCGAAATTTTTTATTCCTCGGATGACCAATACCAAAAAATTCACATCAAAGACTTTGGTAACGGACTCAATCAGAGTAAAATTGAAGAAATTTTAAGTTTCAACCGCCGACTTTCCTCTGAAAAAGGTACTTCTATGGAAGAAGGAACCGGACTAGGATTACTGTTGGTAAAACAGTTTTTAATCAACAACAAAGGGCAATTAAACATACAAAGTGTTGAGGGAGAAATGACCGAATTCATCATTTCATTTTTGAAAGACTAAGCCGTTAAAGTATAGAGATTTTTTACTATATTTGCTCGCAATTTAACTACAACTACAAATTGCAACATGAAAGCACACAACTCCAAAATCGTTGGGGAAGGTTTAACCTACGACGATGTACTGCTTATTCCGAATTACTCCGAAATTTTACCGCGCGAAGTTAGCATACAATCGAAATTTTCGAAGAACATTACGTTGAATGTTCCTATTGTTTCCGCTGCTATGGACACTGTAACAGAGAGTGCTATGGCAATTGCAATGGCGCAAGAAGGCGGTATCGGGGTATTACACAAAAATATGACTATCGAACAACAAGCTGCTAAAGTGCGTAAAGTAAAACGTGCGGAAGCCGGAATGATACTCGATCCGGTAACCTTACCCCTAACTGCAACTGTTGGCGATGCTAAGATGGCGATGAAAGAATTTGGTATCGGCGGTATTCCTGTGGTTGATGAAAACGGTATTTTGAAAGGCATTGCCACCAACCGTGACTTGCGCTTTGAAAAAGTCAACTCACGTTCAATCACAGAAGTGATGACATCACAAAACTTAGTTACTGCGGCCGTTGGCACCACTTTACAAGAAGCAGAAGGCATTTTGCAACAAAATAAAATCGAAAAATTACCGGTCGTTGACGCCAACTACAAATTGGTTGGTTTAATCACTTTCCGCGACATTACGAAACTCACTCAAAAACCAATAGCCAATAAAGACAAATTCGGTCGCTTAAGAGTTGCCGCTGCTTTAGGAGTTACTGCTGATGCCATTGAAAGAGCCACCGCACTTGTAAATGCAGGAGTTGATGCTGTAATTATCGATACCGCTCACGGACACACCAAAGGCGTGGTGAGTGTTTTAAAAGAAGTCAAAGCCAAATTCCCCGAGTTAGACGTAGTAGTTGGAAACATAGCCACTCCTGAAGCCGCATTATACTTGGTGGAAAACGGAGCAGATGCAGTGAAAGTCGGTATCGGTCCAGGATCTATTTGTACCACACGCGTAGTAGCAGGAGTCGGATTTCCACAATTTTCCGCGGTATTAGAAGTCGCCGCTGCTTTAAGAGGAACCGGAATTCCGGTCATTGCCGATGGCGGCATCCGCTATACCGGTGATATTCCGAAAGCCATTGCTGCGGGTGCCGACAGTGTGATGTTGGGTTCATTACTCGCCGGAACCAAAGAATCTCCGGGTGAAACCATCATTTTTGAAGGTAGAAAATTCAAATCCTACCGCGGTATGGGTTCGGTAGAAGCCATGCAGGAAGGTTCCAAAGACCGCTATTTCCAGGATGTGGAAGATGATATTAAAAAATTAGTACCGGAAGGTATTGTAGGTCGTGTTCCGTATAAAGGTGAATTAAACGAAAGTATGCAACAATTCATAGGCGGACTCCGTGCCGGTATGGGTTATTGTGGTGCCAAAGACATTCCGACTTTACAAGAAAACGGTCGCTTTGTTCGCATTACTACCAGTGGTATCGGGGAAAGTCATCCGCATAATGTTACCATTACTAAGGAAGCACCGAATTATTCGAGGTAATTCAATGGAATTAAGATTTAATATCAATCAAACCATTGAAATCGAACTTTATTACGGTTTATATACTATTTATATTCTTGGCGGTCATCATGTTAAAACTAATCCTGATTTTTTCATGCAAATTGAAAACATCACCACAGGTGAAGACATACAATTAACTGAAAAATGGCCCAAAGCTCGAGATTTTAAAAACGGGAAGAAAGCAGTGAAATTCTATGAATTCCAAATAAATGAATATGGCAAATTCAAAATTACAGCCCATAATTATGAAGACATAATAATTAAGGATTCAATATTGGAAGTGTTTGATTTGTTTCCATTTTCAATTTTAAACCGATTAAATTCAGTCATTTTGGGTCGAAGCCAGAAATCAAAAAGCATTAATGAGATTGAAATTCTAATTAGTTAATACAAAAAAGGCATAAGTTGAATCTTATGCCTTTTGTTTTATATAAAATTTTAAGAATTATATCCCTAAATAATTGCTTGGTGTGATAGCCAATAATTCTGCTTTAATCTCCTCAGACACATTCAATGTTCCGATGAATGTATGAATGGATTCCTTTGTCATCGCTTCGTTAGTTCGGGTTAAACCCTTCAAAGCTTCGTATGGATTCGGATAACCTTCTCGACGCAAAATGGTTTGTATGGCTTCGGCTACTACGGCCCAATTTTTCTCTAAATCTTCGGCAAATTTGGATTCGTTCAACAACAATTTATTCAAGCCTTTCAAAGTGGCTTCGAAAGCGATAATCGTATGTCCGAAAGGAACGCCTACGTTTCTTAAAACGGTGCTGTCGGTTAAATCGCGTTGCAATCTGGAGATCGGCAATTTGGCTGATAAATGTTCGAATATAGCATTGGCAATCCCTAAATTTCCTTCTGAATTTTCAAAATCAATAGGATTCACTTTGTGCGGCATAGCAGACGAACCAATTTCTCCGGCTTTGATTTTTTGTTTGAAATAATCCATCGAAACGTACGTCCAAATGTCACGATCTAAGTCGATTATGATGGTATTGATTCGTTTCAAAGCATCAAAAAAAGCAGCAAAATGATCGTAATGTTCAATTTGGGTTGTAGGGAAAGAATGTTGTAAACCTAAAACTTCTTCCACGAAAGAAGTCCCGAATTGCTTCCAATCCACGTTAGGATAAGCCACATGGTGTGCATTGAAATTTCCTGTCGCACCACCAAATTTAGCGGCAAAAGGAACATTGAATAACAAGCGTAATTGTTCTTCCAATCGCTCAACAAAAACCAAGATTTCTTTACCTAAACGAGTTGGCGAAGCCGGCTGACCGTGCGTTCTGGCCAACATAGGCACATCCTTCCACTCCATACTCAATTCTTTCAACTTGGCAATCAAAGCAATCAAGCTCGGCATATACACTTTCTCAAAAGCTTCTTTAGTCGATAACGGAATGGCGGTATTGTTAATGTCCTGAGACGTTAAGCCAAAATGAATAAATTCTTTAAAAGCACTCAAACCAAGCGCTTCGAACTTATCCTTGATAAAATATTCCACGGCTTTTACATCGTGATTGGTTGTTTTCTCGGTTTCCTTAATGACTAAAGCATCTTCAGTAGTAAAGTTTTGGTAGATGGCTCTCAGTGCTGCAAAACTGCTTTTGTTTACGCTTTTTAATTGCGGTAAATCACTTTCGCACAAAGCAATGAAGTATTCAATTTCAACCAAAACACGATATTTAATCAAGGCTTCTTCCGAGAAAAAAGCAGCTAACGGTTTGGTTGCTTTGCGGTATCTGCCGTCTACAGGAGAAATGGCGTTTAAGGTAGTTAATGACATGTAGTTGTATGTTGTTGTTTCAAGGTGCAAAAATAGTTATTAGTTGTAAGTTATGAGTGATGAGTGATGAGTTTTTTATCTAAAAGCGAGTAATTTTTCTCTTAACAACGGAACACCTACAGTAGCATTCATAGCCATGACTTCTAACGGGTTTTGCAAATCATAAATAGTAGCCGGATTCGGATCGATATAAAAAACAGGAATGTTACTTTGAGCATAATGCAGCAATCCGGCCGCTGGATATACTTGCAACGAAGTGCCGATAACCAATAAAACATCCGCTTCACCTACGATACTAACGGCTTCGTCTAAGGCCGGAACGGCTTCTCCAAACCAAACAATGTGCGGACGCCATTGTATGCCTTTCGAATCCACATCGCCAATTGTTAAATCATTGTTCCAATCCATAATTTCAATAGTATGCGGATGATCACTTCTCACCTTCAACAATTCACCGTGTAAATGCAAAACCTTTTTACTGCCGGCTTGTTCGTGCAAATTATCGACATTTTGGGTAATGATATGAACATCGAAATCGGTTTGCATTTCGGCCAAAGTAAAATGACCTAAGTTGGGTTTCACTTCATGTAATTGCCGACGTCTCTGGTTGTAAAAATCGAGTACTAAAGCCTTATTTTTGAGCCAACCTTCATAGGAAGCGACTTCCATCACATCATGGCCATCCCATAAACCATCCGCATCGCGAAAAGTTTTGATACCGCTTTCGGCAGAGATACCGGCGCCGGTTAAAACCACTAATTTCTTTTTTTCCAAAATCTTGTTTTAAAATTGTTTTGAAGGATTATTTGATTTTAAAGCTAAGCATTTTTGCTATTTTTGGCAAAACAAATTTTATGATTGACCTAGATTATTTGGACTACCTAGAAGGCTTTTTAACCGACAATAGAAAACAACGCTTTTTAGAAGTATTAAAAAACCGAACCAATCACTTTACCATCGCTATGGAAGATGTATATCAACTGCACAACACCAGTGCGGTAATGCGAAGTTGTGAAGTGTTCGGGATTCAGGAACTCAATGTAGTCGAGCAAAAATTTGGCAAACGAATCGACACCGAAATTGCCATGGGCGCTCAAAAATGGGTCGACATCAATCGTTTCAATTCGATGCAGAATTGTATCGATTCGTTACGAGACAAAGGTTATCAAATCATCGCCACCACGCCGCACAACGATTCTTGTTATTTACACGAATTCGATATCACTAAAAAAAGCGCTATTTTTTTCGGAACAGAAAAACAAGGCTTATCGCCTGAAGTAATTGAACAAGCTGACGGTTGCTTAAAAATTCCGATGGTCGGTTTTACGGAGAGTTTGAACATTTCAGTTTCGGCGGCCATTATCATTCAAGACATCACCACTCGCCTACGCCAATCAGATTTGAACTGGGAGTTAAGTCCGGAAGAATTGCTGGAAAAACGTTTGCTTTGGGCAAAAAATTCGATTAAAGACATCAAGCGCATTGAAGAACGCTATTATGCAGAACGCTAGTTATTCCTTGATGTATTTTTCGTGTTTTTTCGACAATACTTTGTATTCTTCGTAGCAAGAACTAATGGCATCCATGATTTGCAAATCGTTGGCCGTTTGGATAAAAGATTCCGAATAATTACAACGCTGCAATATCTCGGCTATATCTTTTTTATCTACACCCAAAAGCACCGCAATGGTTTCGCGGTCGAACTTCGACTCCAATAAGTTACGAACAGTATCGTCTTTTTTCATCGCCTTCAGCTTTTTGAGCTCTTTGGGTTTATTGCCAAAGAAATTGTACAACATATCGGCAGGATTGAAAATCGAACCCAATACGCGACTAAAAGCATTGGGAGAACTTTCTCCGGCTTCATACGCTTGCGGCAATCCGGAAATGCTGTAACGGTAATTTTCTTTTTCGGGAATCAATTTAGAATCGATTTCCAAATAACCGGTTAAATCGTATTTGCGCACAATCACTTCTTCCAAAGCAATGGCTTTTTCAGTCATTAAAATTTTAGCCGTACCGTTTTTAATCCAGTCGTTGGTCACACGAACGCGCAACGAGCGATAGCCTAAAATAGAAATATGCAAGGTGTCGCTAACGCTGACTTCCATCTCAAAATAACCGCTGGCATTAGTGGTTACCCCTTTAACTTTGTTGACATTAATGATGTTAGCGTTCGGAATCGGCAACAAACTATTATCGTTCACAATGGTCCCGGAAACTTTTTGAGACACCGGATTAACCTGAGCCGAAGTGGTAAAGGTGAGTAAAAAAAGAATAGAAAGTAAAAAGTATTTCATAGCTGTTTTTGATGGTTTAAAAGTATGAAACTCTTTTAAGAAAACGGACGGTTACGACACAGAATTAGAAGAAAATTAACAAATACAACCGAACACCTCTGAAAAAAGTATTTTCACCGCAATTTTCAATGGGATAAAATCAAAAAAACTCCGTTTTACCAAAGTAAAACGGAGTTGTCTATTGTAATAAGCAATTTATAAAATACTAGCTTCTTCTTGGTCTACGGTTTTTTGCCGCTTCAAACGAACGTCCTGCCGGTCTGTCGGAATTGTTATCCGAACGTCTTGGCGCGCTGCCTTCTCTTTGAAAAGAACCCGGTTCTCTTCTTGATCGGTCTGAACTTCTTTCGCCTCTAAAGCCACCTTCTCTTGGTGCTGAACTTCTGTCACTTCTGAAACCGCCTTCTTTACGTGGTCCGAAACTTCCGCCGCCGCTTCTTCCTCCGAATCCACCTGAGCTTCTTCTTTCTCCGCCACCACTTCTTCCGTTGTGGTCACGTCTGTCGCGACTTCCGCCTTCGTTTTTAGAAATTTCAACGTTAATACGACGACCGTTTAATTCGTAGCCGTTCAAAATCGACATTACTTTATCGGTATGTTCACCATCGGTATTGAAGAATGAGAAACCTTCTTTTACATCTACTTTAAATACGTCATCACGACCTAAATCTAAAGTTTCTTTCAAGAAGTCTTTCAACTGCATCCAATCGAAATCGTCACGAGCACCAATGTTCACGAAGTAACGCACCGGATCACCGGCTCTGATTTCTCTAGGTTCCGAAGAACCTCTGTCTGATTTCTCACCAGATAAATCGCGTTTCTTTTTGTAGTAATTGATGAATCGATTGAATTCAACCGACACCATTTTCTTAATTAATTCTTCCTTGGTCAATCCATCCAAAACTTCGTTAATAGCCGGTAAATAGTTGTCTATTTCATGGTCTACTTCAGTGTCTTTGATTTTGTTAGCCAAGTGTAACAATTGGATTTCACAGATTTCTATACCACTTGGAATGGTTTTCTCTTCAAATTTTTGTTGGATGATTTTTTCAATCGAATGAATCTTGCGAATCTCACTTTTAGTGATGATTACAATAGACGTTCCCAATTTTCCGGCACGACCGGTACGGCCTGAACGGTGATTGTACGTTTCAATTTCATCCGGTAATTGATAGTTTACTACGTGTGTAATATTATCAACGT
>JBEBBH010000039.1:0-12228 GCA_041158485.1 Bacteroidota bacterium
GGGAATATTATCCGCAGAATCGCCCATCATTCCTAAAAAGTCAATGACTTGTTCCGGTCTTTCAATCTCAAATTTTTCCAGAACTTCAGGTACGCCCCAAATTTCGATGTCGTTGCCCATACGAGCCGGTTTGTACATGAAAATGTTTTCGGAAACCAATTGGGCAAAATCCTTATCGGGAGTAACCATGAATACTTTATAGCCTTCTTTTTCGGCTTGTTTGGCAAGTGTTCCTATTAAATCGTCGGCCTCGAAACCCGCTTTTTCCATAATTGGTATGTGCATCGCTCGTAATAATTCCTGAATGTATGGCACCGCAATTTTAATGGCTTCCGGAGTTTCATCGCGATGCGCTTTGTACTCTTGGTACATCTCGTAGCGGTAATCGCTGCCGCCTTTGTCAAAAGCCACCGCTAAATGATCGGGTTTTTCACGCTTAATCACATCCATCAAAGAATTCATAAAACCCATAATGGCAGAGGTGTCCATGCCTTTAGAATTGATTCTCGGGTTTTTGATAAAAGCGTAATAGCCGCGGAAAATTAAGGCGTAGGCGTCTAATAAGAACAGGCGTTTTTGTGACATGATTTTAAATTACATTGATAATGTAAAAATAGTCAAATGCATTAAATAAACGGGATTTTTATAACAACTTGAGTGCCGTTAACTTCGTTTTCATTTGAAACCAAATCAGTGTAGACGATTAAATTCTGTAATTGGAGCTTTTCATTGAGTAAATCCAATCGTTGTTCAATGGCTTTGGTGGAAAAAGAGTCATGTGTCGAGTTGTTTTTGGCTTTGATTTCAGCCGATTTTTCGCGACCAATTCCATTATCAACTATGGTGCAAATTAAATGTGTTTCTTTGTCATCAATGTCAAAATGAATTTGTACTTTTTTGCTTCCTTTTTGATGTAATAAGCCGTGTTTAATACTATTTTCTACAATGGGTTGAATGAGCATTGGCGGGATTTTGTGAAAGTCTTTGTCAATGTTATCGGAAACAATTATCGAATAGGTTAGATCTTTTTTAAATCGCAATTGTTCTAATTCTAAATATTTGGTTAGTATTTCGATTTCATCTGAAATAGAGATGCTTTTTTTGCCGGAAAATTCCAAAATTTGTCGGGTTAAATAGGTGAAATTATTGAGATGTTCATTAGCGATAAGTTTGTCACCATACATGAATTGCATCTGAATACTATTCAAGGCATTGAAAATAAAATGCGGATTCATCTGACTTTTTAGAGCTTTGAGTTCGCTTTCGGTTATTTTTTTTTCGGCTTCAAGGAGTTTTTCGGCTTCGAGGAGTTTGTTTTCAAGTAATTCGTTTTTCTTTTTTTCTTTGTAGCGTGAAAACAAAACATAACTTGTAGTTGCAATTCCGGTAAAAAAAAGAAGGACTAAATATAACGTGGTTGTTTTCTTTTTTGATTCGAGTTCAGCAATTTTATTTTTTTGATGCAACGCTTTTATTGCCGCTTCTTTCTTTTCGGTTTCGTATTGATAAGTGGCTTTTAAGGCGATGTCTTTACTTTCGTCGAAGTAAATTTCTTCGCCAATATCCAAAGCAATTGATTTGTATTTATAAGCATTTTGAAAATCCTTTTCTTTGGAAAAAATTTGACTCAAAATTTCCGCTGCATTTTTTTGATCGGATGGGAAATTGTTTTTTTGCGCCAATTCAAAAGCTTTTAATCCATATTCTTTCGCTTTAGTAAATTGGTTTTGATTAAAAAAAATAGTTGCCAACTTAATTTGCACTTTCGAGAGATGAGCGCCACTTTTTATTTTTTTTAATAATTGTTCGGCCAACAAATAGTTGGATTTAGCCTTTTCATTTTCCTTTTTCCTAAAATAAATATCACCAAAGTTTTTGTGTGAAGCGGCAATAAAATCCTCATTATTCATTTGAGTGGCCAACTGAAAAGCTTCCTTGTTGAATTGCAGAGCTTTTTCTAATAAATTCAAATTTGTATTGGTGGCTGCTAAACTGTTTAAAACCAAAATTAAACGCTCTTTGTTATTGGTTTTTCGGTCGATTTCTAAGCATTTTAAATAATACAAACAACTTGTTTTATAATCATTTTGATTGTCGAAAATTCGTCCAAGTGCAAAATTGGTGCGCTCCAAACCTTCTAAGTCATTCATCTTTTCGAACAAAGGCAAGGCTTCTAAGTTGTATTTGATGGCTAAATTATTGTTGCCTAAATTGTTGTAGATGTAACCCAAATCGGTCAGTACATAAGCCAAACAGCTTTTGTTTTTGGAAAGCAAAGCAAATTGATGGGCTTTTTTCATGTAGACCAACGTACTGTCAATTTTGCCTAAATAATCAAATGCTGTTCCGATGTTTTGTAGCGATAGTGAACTTCCGATGTGAAACTGAATGGATTTGGCTGTTTGCAGTGATTTTTTGTATAATAGAATGGCTTTCTCGTATTTCTCATTGTACAATTCATACGCTCCATCGTTGTTGTACGAAATGGATAAATATTTGGTGTACGTATTTTTTAAGGTTTTGTTGTTTTCTTTTTGAAGATTATCCAAAGCTATTTTTTGAAGCTCTTGATTGTACTTGATCCAGATGTTGTGGTCGTTTTCGGCTTCGATGATTTTGTTGAGAAGAAAGCAACGCGTAGTGTCTTTTTTCGGATGTTTTTGAAGCAGGATGAGGTCGGAATTGGTAGTTTGAGCCAACAGCAATTGACTGAAAAATAGTCCAATAAAAATCAACCTAATTTTCATTATAAAATGTTGTTAAGTTGCATAAACTCTTCAAACTCTTCCTTTTTTTCACGTGAAATGGGAAGCAAAGTTCGGTCGTCGTAAGTGACTGATAAACCCTCTTTTTTGCTGTATTTTTTGATGAGCGAAACATTGATTAAATACGAGCGATGTATGCGGAAAAACCGTTTGTCATTGGCCAACAAATCTTCAAAATGCTTGATTTTTTTCACGGTCAAGTCGGTGCCGTTTTTATGGTGAATGGTGGTGTACGAACCTTCGGCTTCAAAATAGAGGATGTCGTTTAAGTCCATAAATACAATGCCGTCGCCAATGAGAATGCCGATTTTTTTGATTTCTTTTTGAGAGAGATTTTCTTTTAATGTTGCTATGTTGTCCGAATTAGAGTTTTTGTTGGCTAATTTACTTTCTACTTTTTCGATAGCTGCCTTCAGTTTGTTCAGTCCGATAGGTTTTAATAAATAATCGGTTGCCGAAACTTCAAAAGCCTTGATGGCATATTCGGAGTACGCCGTACAAAAAATGGTTTCGAAAGTCGGTTTGTTGAAGTAATCAAATAGTGCAAACCCATTTTCATTGGGCATTTCGATATCGAGAAACACCAAATCAACTTGGTTTTTATTGATGAGCTTTACGGCCGATTTTACATCTTCAGCTTCGGCAATGATTTCTATCGACGGGCAATATTCAGCAATAAAATTTTTGAGGATTAAACGTGCGTTTTCTTCGTCGTCGACTATAATGGCTTTGATGGTTTTCATATTTTTTTGAATGGGGAAACAAGATAGTGTTTTTCAAAACGAAAAACCGCCCAATGAGAAATGAATTCTATTGAGCGAAATTTCCTTTAAAAACTACTGTTTACTTTTATATTTTACTCAACAGTTGCACTTTCAAGTGCATTGCTTCCCGACGTGTCGTTATAATTATCTGTAAAATCTTTTCAAAAGTCAATGAATGAGGTTGAAAACAGGTTGCATTTTCACGAAATGCCGATTTTTTTTCACGAAATGCAGGCGGATTTTTATAAAACAAAAACCGCAACTCCAGTCTTAAAGTTACGGTTTATCATTTTGTAATATTTGGCATTAAAAACTAAAATACATCATTGCAAAGATTAAGGTATACAATGTGGCAATTGTAATTTCAAGACGGTATTTTTCAATAATTCTCATACTATTTTACAATTAATTTTTGAGTTGAAATAGCGTTGTTTGAATCTTCAATTCGCACTAAATACATTCCGTTTGATAAGTTAGAAACATTCACATTTTTATCAAAAGAAGTCATTACTTTTTGACCTTGTAAAGAATAAATTTCAACCGATTTTAGGTTGTTTTCCATTTCGATAGAGAAGCTATCTGTTGTCGGATTTGGGTAAATGGTTGCTTTTAGATTTTGAGCATTGAAATCTTGTGAATCAAGAGTTGTTGCGCTTTGAGAAAGATACAATCCATAAACTCCTTGATCATTAAACCATTGATTGTAAACTTGAAAATCATCTAAATAAATATCATTTCCATTAGTTCCTGTATTATTCCCCGAAGCACCACCTATATACAACATCGTTCCTTGCGTGCTTATACTACTAACTGAGCCAAACTGATGAACTCCATCCAGATAAGTTCTAAAACCAGTACCATCATAGGTTATAATGTAATGGTGCCAATTATTGTCATAATTGATTGGAGTATTAAAGCCAGTTGGACCAGTATAGGTGACTAAAGTAGTTCCGGCAATAGAATAGGCGCCAAAGCCATAATTATTACTATAAGTTCCCCAACCAAATATATTATTATTAGCTATCGACTGGTGTTTCATCCAAAAAGAAACGGTTCTGGGAGAACTTGCTACCGGTAATGTAGGAACATCTACAGATAGTTTTTTGTTGTTTAAATAAACTGCTTTGTTTGTTTCCCCATTTCTGTTAGATACATAAGAAGGCGAGGTTGAAATCGGATTTAAGGTATAGGTGTTGTCAATACTGGTTGCATTTCCATCGAAAGGGAAATTAACAACAGGTGTAGAACTTCCTCCCGCCACAAAACTATACGTGGGTTGTGTTGAAAAATTTGACCCTTGTGTATTGGCTGCTTCTATTCTGTAATAATATTGCACACCTGGTGTTAGTCCGGTAATGGTAGTGTTTAGTTTATCATATAAAACGGAATTTGTTGCATTAGGTCCTACAACAAATGAAGAACTAGAATTTGGCGGATTGGTTGTTCCATAATATACTTTGGTTGTGGTATTCAAACCTGAACCATAAACAGAATAATATATTTTTTGAGAAGTGGTAGAAAGTGAAACATCACCAACATTCATAGTAGTTGGCAATCCTCCTGCGTTCCCGGATTGGTATATAGTTGCAATTTCACCAGGGGATAATTCTCTTTTATATATTGCTAAATCATCAATAGTGCCAATCATATTTGTGGTAGAGGATAAACCATAACCTAATTGCAATAAATTTGTTGTTGAAGCACCTAATGTTGGCCCGTCTAAAACTCTACCGCTAGCTCCAACGAAGGCTAAAACACCATTTAAATAATATTTTAAAACATTGTTTAGCTTTGAAATGGTATGATGTTTCCAAGTACCACCATTTCCGCCGGTATGTGTATTAGTAGTTACACATTGAAAAGCATTGGTGTTTGTTGAGATTTCAACTTGATATCTATCTACAAAATTTCCCGAACAAAATGAATTACCGATATAATTAAACCCTACATTGTTTCCTAATCTGACAGAATAAGTGCTTATAGAAGGTGTTGTAGCAGGTCTGTATTCCCACCATGAAATAGTAAAAGAGTTGGTTAAACTACTTATCGGTTCAGACAATGATGCTATTTGTAAAGTTGTTCCTCCGTTAAAAGAAACTCCTTGACCGTGCCCTGTTGTTACAAAAGTGGCATTATTAGTTCCTGTGTTTACAAATACATCAGATGAAGAAGAACTATTTAATGTGTTGTCAAATTCAAAATAAGCTACTAAGCCATTAGTAGGAGCTTGGGCAAAAGAGAAAGTTACTAAAATCAATGTTGTAAAAAGTAATAGTTTTTTCATAAGTAAAGTTTTAAATTTTTTGTAAAAGTCCACAATCACCAAAGAGCAAAACTTGCATTTTCATGAAACCCTTGTTTTTTTTCACGAATGGATTATTTAATGATAAAATTAGAGTTACTGCATTTTATTGCTTTGTTAAAATAATTTTAATATCAGCGAGAGCAAAGGTGTTTTCTTTGTTAATTTGCCTAAAATTTGTGTAAGATGTTGCGTTGGATTTTCTTTTTTCTTTTTGTGGCGATAGTAGAAGTGTATGCTTTTCAGGCGCTTAAAACCATTACCAAAACCAGGTGGATTTTGGTGTCATACCAAATCATCTCGTTATTGGCCGTTTTGTATATAGTGTATCAATTCACGCAATTTGACCGCAGAGTAGGACAAAACAGCAAAACCCTTATTACTCTCGGATTGTTGTTGTTAGTTTTTATCCCGAAGTTAATCTTAACAAGCATCATGTTGTTGGAAGATGTGTTCCGCGTTTTTTCGGGTACGATAACCCATTTTTTGGGAGACAACGACCGCGGTAGTTTTTTGCCCGAAAGAAGGCGTTTTGTGAGTCAGGTGGCTTTGGCGATAGCAGCCATTCCTTTTTCTTCACTTTTGTACGGAATGACCAAAGGGAAATACAATTTCAGAGTCATCAAGCAAACCCTATTCTTTCCCGACTTACCCGAAGATTTTGACGGTTTTACCATTACGCAAATTTCGGATGTTCATAGTGGTAGTTTTGACGACCCGGAAAAAATCAATTATGCCATAGACATGATCAACGATCAAAATGCCGATATGATTTTGTTTACCGGAGATATAGTGAATACACATGCCACCGAGATGCATCCTTGGATAGACATTTTTAATCGCATTCAGCCTCACGAATTTGGAAAATATTCAGTTTTAGGGAACCACGATTACGGCGAATATGTAGAGTGGCCGAGTGATGCCGCTAAACGTCAAAATTTTGAAGACATTAAAGATTTGCATCGTCAAATCGGATTTAACTTGCTGTTGAATGAGCACACTAAAATCAAAAAAGGGAACAGTGAATTGGCGTTGGTTGGTGTTGAAAATTGGGGTAAGAATTTCAAACAAGCCGGCGATTTAAAAAAGGCCTCTGAAGGCTTAACCAAAGAGGATTTTAAGATTTTGATGAGTCACGATCCGAGCCACTGGGAGTATGAAGTAAAACATGATGAAAAGCATTACCATTTAACGCTTTCCGGTCATACACACGGTTTGCAATTTGGGATTGAAATTCCCGGCATCATTCAATGGAGTCCTGTGCAATACGTTTACAAGCAATGGGCAGGATTGTATGAAAATGTAGGGCGTTATATTTATGTAAATCGCGGTTTTGGGTTTCACGCCTATCCGGGTCGGGTTGGTATTTGGCCTGAAATCACGGTTTTTGAACTAAAAAAAGGTGAAAAAGTAGCATAATTAGTTAAAAATGCTACATTTGTGGTTTAATAGTTCTTTTTCCAAGGTAAAAGAAACAAAAATATTTTGGTTTTATGTCAAAATTTGGAGAATTAATCAACGCTCAAGTGCCTGTGTTAATTGATTTTTACACAGAATGGAACGAATCTTCAGTGTCCATGCATCCTGTAATCAGAGATGTAGCAGCAGCGCTTGGTGACAAGGCAAAAGTGATCAAAATTGATGTAGATAAAAATCAGGAGTTGGCCGAGGCATTGCGCATTAAAGGATTGCCGACCTTGATGATTTACAAAGAAGGTCAAATGGTTTGGAGACAATCTGGGGAATTAGATGCCAATACCATTATCGCTTTAGTGCAAGAGCAACTTTAGCCAATCTTTTCACAAACAAATTCATTTTTCTTTAGGAATTCTAAAGTTTTAGGCAATGCATATTGTAGGTTTTGCCAAGCTTTACTACTGTCGTGAAATACGATAATACTTCCGCTTTCGATATGGCTTATTACGTTTTGTAAGCATTGTTCCGGACTGACATTGGTGTCGAAGTCCATGCTAATCACATCCCACATAACAATTGTATAACCCGCTTGACGTAAGGCTTTGGCTTGCGAAGGTTTGATTTTTCCGTAAGGCGGGCGAAATAGTTTAGGATTGATAGTTTGAAGTTTGAAATTGGTCATAATCTCGGCGCATTTTTCGGTGTTTTCGAGATACTTTTCCAAAGAAGTTTCCCAGCCTTTTAAATGGTTGAAAGTATGGTTTCCGATGCTGTGATTGTTCTCGATTATCTTATTAAAAATGTGAGGATGTTTCCTAATGTTATCGCCTATGCAAAAGAAGGTAGCCTTAGCATCGTATTGGGTTAATTGGTTTAAAACCCATTCGGTTATTTCCGGAATCGGTCCGTCGTCAAAAGTCAGATATACTTTTTTTTCACTGTTCGGTATGTCCCAAACATATTTTGGGAATATTGTTTTGATAAACCGATTTGTCTTAACCCATAAACTCATACCATAAAAGTAAAAAAAGTGCCGATAGGATTGATTCTTATCGGCACTTTTTTAGAATTTAATATTCGGATTATTCCAAATCTCTTCCAAAACGGGTAAAGCGTTGTACAAAGGAGTTGAATACCGGTTTGTTTTTATTGTAGTATTCCAAATCATTGCGATTTTTCATTACCAAAAGTAAACTTCTGTAGCGCTCAATATCGGTAACAATGTCAGTGGCAATTCCGTTCTGAATAGACGGTTGAATACCGGCATAATACGTTAAGTTTTGCTTGTATTTGTTTGTTAATTTATCGAGCAATGCTCTTGCTTTGGCTTTTTCACCTACTTCGTAATAAGCCGCAGCAAACGGTTCCAACATAGTGTAATAACTGTAATAATCCATCGGCATTTTGGTTAGCGCTAAATCGATGATTTTTTTAGCTTTTTCCGTTTTGCCTTCGTTGATTAGTTGTTGGGTTAAACGCGCCATGTTAGTGCGATAGGAAATACTGTTTTTACGGGTTTCCGGATCGTGGTAAATCGTTGTTAATTCGCCGTTACCCCATTGCCATTGGGTTACCAAATTGTACATTTTATCGCTGTCAATTTGCCCCATGTCGTATGGGTTTTCTTTGTCGATAGGTGTTTTAATCGGTACCAATTTATAAACCAAGCCATCGAGTTGCAGGTAATCTTTCATCCACAAATAATCGTCGTCGCCAAAACTACCGCCGGTAAAATATACCGGTCTTTTCCAATTGTTATTAGCCAAAATGTCCAACATCATCAATCGGTTTTTATATAGCGCGCTTCCTTTGATGTCTAAATCAATGAAAGGAACAATAGAATCGTTCAACGCCGGATTAACCACTTTGTTTTTGATAATGGTATTTTTATCTACCGGAATTCTGATTTTATTGGTCGGATAAAAATGAATGGTTTGTCCGTTTTGCAAATCAATAGTTGACTGCGGATTTTTGATGAACTTGATTAAATCCTTCACATCCCAACGCGCATCAGTTTTCGGGATATGAGCAACATAATCTAATTTATCACCAACGTATTCACTGTGGTCAAAAGAAATCGGCAAACCTTCTGCTTCGTAGGTTTTGAATTTCATTTGGTCGATGTACCAATCCGTCATAAATAAACTGGTGTTTACAATTTTAATGTCGGTTCGGATACCTTCAATTTCTTGGGCATACCAAAGCGGGAAGGTGTCGTTATCTCCAATGGTAAATAAGATTGCATTCGGATCGCAGGAGTTGAGGTAGTTTTTAGCCATGGCGATAGCGGTGTATCGGTTGGAGCGGTCGTGATCGTCCCAATTTTGACTGGCCATTAGCACCGGAGCGGCTAGAAGTGAAGCGGCGATAACAATTGGTCCGACTAATTTCGATTTGATATAGTCACTGACAATTTCATAAATCGCATACACTCCAAAGCTTAACCAAATGGCAAATACATAGAATGAACCTACTAAAGCGTAATCGCGTTCTCTCGGTTCGAAAGGTCTTTCGTTAAGGAAAACTTTCAAGGCTATGCTGGTGAACAGGAATAGTACCAATAACACGTAGAAACTTTTAAGGTCTCTTTGGGCATGGTACATTAAACCAATTAATCCTAAGATAAAAGGTAAGAAGTAATACACATTTCTGCCTTTGTTGTTGATGGCATCATCAGGTAGATTTTCCTGAGAGCCTTTGCCTAAATGAACTTCATCGACAAACTTGATGCCGCTGATCCAATTGCCGTCTAAGTTATCGTATTTTCCTTGGATGTCGTTTTGTCTTCCAACGAAATTCCACAACAAATAACGACCGTACATATAGCCGAACTGGTATTCGCCCATGAACAACAAGTTGTCGGCTGTTGATGGTTTTTCTACAATCAAATAGTCACTGTATTTTTTCAGGAAGTTTACATAGTCTTCATTGTCGATTTGCTTTTGGGCATAAGCCGTTTTAAAATCGTTGATGTTTTTTTGCATTTCATCTTTCAACTGACCCACAGCTTGCATGATTTGTTCATCGCTTAAGCTGTCTAAATTTACACCGTATTGCGCCAAATCTTCCTCGTATGGATAGTTGTGGTTTAAAGTAAATTTAGGCGGTCCGGTAAACTGAATGTAATTTTCGATGTGATCCGTGCTCCACATACGGGGCAAAATCGCTTTGTGGTTATCGTCGGTGTTTTGTTCGGCGTTTTTGTAATTGTTTACGATTACATATTTACCGGTTTTATAATCTCTTTCGTAGTTAGGTGCTTTGTCTAAGTACGGTTGGTCTTCGTCTAATCCGGCAAAAGTATCGGTGTATTGCGGGCCGTAAAACAAAGGATTTACACCGTATTGTTCACGATTGTAATATGCTAAAACCTCTGCGGCATCCGAAGGTTTATTTTCGTTGATGACCACATTGGCATTGGCTCGAATCGGGAGCATCATCCAAGTCGAAAAACCGATCAATACGAAAAGGATGCAAAGCAAAGCCGTATTGTAAAACGGATGTCCTTTTTCGCGGGTGTATTTCAATCCGAAATAGAAGAAAGCAATAACCAATAGTGCAGCTATGATGGTACCGGAATTAAAAGGTAAACCGATGCTGTTGACCATAAAAATTTCCATTTTACCAAAGAAAGCTAAGGTATAAGGAAGTAATAGTTTGAAGATGAATAACAACACTGCTACGATGATTACGTTGGCTATAATGAAACTCATCAATGTGATTTTTTTGTAATTTTTAAAGTAATACAAGAACCCAATGGATGGTATGGTTAACAATGCCATAAAGTGTACACCAAAGGAAAGTCCGATGAGCAATGAAATCAGCAACAACCAACGATTGCCTCGCGGCGTGTGCATGTCTTCTTCCCAGCGCAATGCCAACCAAAACAGTATGGCAATGAACAAGGAAGCCATTGCATATACTTCAGCTTCAACGGCGCTGGCCCAAAAACTATCGGAAAAAGTAAAGGCAAGCGAACCTACCATAGAGCTTCCTAAAACCACGATGGCTTTGTGTTTGTCGAATTCGGTGTACGATGATACTATCTTTCTCAATAATATCGAAGACGACCAAAACATAAACAATATGGTAAAGGCACTCGAAAATACCGAGGTCATGTTGACCATCAAGGCAATGTTTTCTTTACTAAAAGCGAACATGGAGAAAAACGCACCTATAATTTGGAACAAAGGTGCTCCGGGAGGATGTCCTACTTCCAATTTGGCTGCTGTGGAGATGTATTCGCCACAATCCCAAAAGCTCATGGTGGGTTCAACAGTTAATGAATAAGTGATTAAGGCGATGACAAAGGCTGTCCATCCTAAAAGGGTATTCCACTTGTTGAAGTTAAAATTCATCATAGAAATAGGATATGAGATAGGTTTATTTTTACGCTTACAAAGAAACTATTTTTTTTCACGTAATTAAACCGGCATTAATAAAAATTTATAAATCGGGTAACGAATTAATTTCAAGTTTATTATGAGTTTGTTAAACAAATTAATGCCTTTGTGTTCTAATTTTTTTAATAATTTGTTTGTGTAAAATAAAATTTGTTCTAAATTTGCACTCGCAATAAGCCAATTGGTCTATGGTGTAATGGTAACACTACGGTTTTTGGTGCCGTCTTTCTAGGTTCGAGTCCTAGTAGACCAACAACGAGTCCCGCAACAGCGGGATTTTTTGTTTTTACCCTTCAGCATAAAAAAAGCCGCTAAACAATTAGCGGCTTTTTTGTTATTTATACTCTTAAATTATATTTTAAAAGTCACTACCGGTTTAACGGCGTGATTTACTAAATCTTCACTGATACTACCGTTAAAGAAGTGAGCGAGGCCTTTTCTGCCGTGAGTACTCATGCCAATCAAATCAGCATCAATACTGTTGGTGAAATTTAAGACACCGCTTTCTACATTTACGTCGTTGTAAATGTGGGTCGCTAATTTATTGATGTTGAAACCTGCAATAAAAGAGCTCATGA
>JBEBBH010000040.1:0-7676 GCA_041158485.1 Bacteroidota bacterium
ATGAGAAAAACATCCGCATTTTGTGGAATTATATCGATTCGGGTACCGCAACTCTTGGGGTTATCAACCAATTGAATCCGGACGATTTTACCTTGCAGCGTTTTAATAAAGGCACTCAAAATTTGGGATTCAAATCCAGAATTGGAGTGTTGTTCAAAAATATCTTGTTTCATTACTATGCCGACGAAGCCAGGATATTGCAGTACAAAGGATTGGCCGGTAGTTTTAAAAAGATGCTTCAGCAAAAAAGTGTAGCGTTATTTTTTCAATTTCTCCGCAACCTCACTGCCGTGGCTGTTCCGCTTTTAAAAGTGCTCATTTTTTGGTCAAATCATAAAAGCAAACCCTACAAGTTGGCTCAGTACACACCGATTCTCTTTAAACACCAAATCGCAGACAAAACGTTTTTTGTGTTTCAAACCTTAGAAATGGTCGATTTTCGAGCCGCATTGCATCCAAAAAATATCGATAAACTTATTCAAGAGAAAGGCCTTTTCATTGCGCATACTTATTTTTCGGTACCGATGGCTTACCACACAGGACGCCTTTTCAAGACACCAACTACCATTGATGAAATGGTAGCGACTAATTTTGAATACCTTTCGCATAAAATACAAAATAGGGAAGTGTGGAATCCTACATTAAAAGAATTAGTCGATTTTTTGAGTACTTTTGAAACTACGGTTTTAGACTTGGACGCCGAAGGTAAAATAGTAGTCGCCCATTCCGCAGGCATACCGAACAGACCCATCAACTAATGGAAATTATTTTTACTACAGAGCAAGCGTGGCTTCAAAAGTGGGACGATTTTGTTGCGCAACAAAGCGTGGCAAATCACCTGTTACTTTCCACTTGGAACCGGTCGTTTACGGCTTACGGGTTTGATTATGAAGTGGCTTTGTTGGTCGACAAGCAAACTATAGTCGGCGGATTTGCAGTGGTGATAGCCAAAGCGGCTTTTTTTAAATTCTACATAGTACCGTTCGGTCCGATAACCGATCAAAATCATACCCAACATATCAACGATTTATTGGTCAAGGTTTCTGAAAGGGCGAAAACGCTGGGTTGTTGCTATGCCCATGTTTCGTTGCCCTTATCCGATAGTCTTAATCCACATGTTTATTCGGTAACTGATTTTCCGGCTTTGGCTACGGCAAAAAAAGGCCATCGGTTTAAATATGTATATTCGGCTTACGGGATCAATTGGAAGTCGGTTCAAGGCTACGAAACCGAAGAGGATTTAATCAATAGTTTTCGCGCTTCTGTGAGACGATACATCCGAAGTGCCCAAAGAAAAGGCTTGGAACTTCGTTTTTTAGAAGAGGAAAAAACCATCAAAACAGCTTACGATTTGTGTTTGGAAAATGCCGCTACCAACGGCTATGCCTTGCGTTCTTGGTCGGCTTTCAAAGACACTTTACTGTCGATGATTGAA
Organism: Bacteroidota bacterium; assembly: GCA_041158485.1. Classification (GTDB taxonomy): domain Bacteria; phylum Bacteroidota; class Bacteroidia; order Flavobacteriales; family Flavobacteriaceae; genus Flavobacterium. Next base: position 1,436 of record JBEBBH010000040.1, read on the forward strand.
AAAAAACAAGCCCATTTTATGGGAGCATTTCACGAAGGGAACATTAAAGGCGCATCACTTATCATCAAAGCCGGCAATCATTATACTTATATATTAGGCGGAACCAAAAAAGAAAAACCCGATTTTTTAGCCGGTCATTTTCTGCATTTTGAAGCCATGCGTTTGGCACGGCAAGAAAACCTATCGGGTTACAATATTTCCCTTGGCGGTTCCAAAGGCGTTATCAGTTTGAAATCGAGTTATGCAGATGAGCAAATTTATTTCGACCAAGGAAAATACCATTGGGTCATCCGACCATCTTATTTTAAAGCGTATCTTATCTTTGAAAAATACCTTAAAAAGTATAAAAAATCGATAGCCAAAGCCTTGACATTCTTCAAACGATGATAAAAAAACTACTCAAATATTGTAAAGTTATCCCTATTGATGCGTTAATCTACGTGATGAAACAGGATGCAGTCGCCGATTTTCCGGTCTTAGACTTTACCATTGAAAGTGAAACGGTAAACGCTAACAAAAAACGCTTCTTTATTAAGGAAGCCAATAAAGTTGTACACGAAAGTTTCTTGTTTGAAAAATTGTTTATTCTGAGACTCATTGGAAAAACAGGCCCAACGATAGGTGATTGCAGAACCGTTGAGGCGTTTAAAGGGAAATCGATTTATCCTTTCGTTATCAATTACATCGCCAGAGAAGAAATCCTGAAAAACCATCGCAAAGAAGTATTCATTATAGTCCATCCCAATAACCTGAGTTCCATTAAAGGAATTGAAAAAGCAGGCTTTCAATTACACACTAAGGTCAAAGCCAAAAGGTTTCTCTTTTTTCATTTTAACATCAAGAAAGGATAAAAGAAGCATTTCGCCTTTTTTCTTTTCAATTTTTACACAATATATTCGTTTATTTGTGAAGCTTTTAGTGAAACCGACATGATTAACGTTACCAAAACTTTTTTTCCGCCCATCGAAGATTACCAAGCTCAATTGCAAAGGGTTTGGCAAAACGAATGGCTTACCAATCGCGGTGCCTTGGTTTTGGAGTTGGAAGAAAAACTAAAAGCCTACCTTCAAGTCAATTCGATTTTAATTACCAATAACGGAACCATTCCGTTACAAATAGCCTTGAAATTATTGGGCAAAGGCGGCGAAATCATTACCACGCCTTTCAGTTATGTGGCTACTACAGCTTCCATACTTTGGGAAAATTGTACGCCCGTTTTTGTCGATATTCATCCCGACTTTTTAACGGTAGATGAGACACAAATTGAAGCTGCCATTACGCCTAAAACTACGGCTATTTTGGCGACGCATGTTTTTGGAAATCCCTGTAATATTGAGGCGATTGAACGCATAGCTCATCAACACGGATTGAAAGTCATTTATGATGCCGCGCATTGTTTTGGTGTTACTTACCAAGGTCAATCGGTTTTTGAATACGGTGACGTGAGCACTTGTAGTTTCCACGCGACCAAATTGTTTCATACCGGAGAAGGCGGTGCTGTTTTTTGTAATGATGAAAAACTGATGCATCAAATCTACTACAGTCATAATTTTGGTCACGACGGACCGTTGGCTTTTCACGGTTTAGGCATCAACGGTAAGATATCTGAATTGCAAGCCGCCATGGGTTTGGCCGTTTTACCGCATTTGGATCGCATTATTGCGGCTCGTAAAGAAGTGGTCGATTTTTATCTGAATGCGCTGAATTTTGAAGTTTTAACCACCATGAAGTTGCGCGAAAACACCCAATGGAATTATAGTTATTTTCCGGTGATTTTTGAAAGCGAAGCCCAACTCTTGCGCGTGCAAAAGGCTTTAAACGATCACGAAATTTTCCCGCGTCGTTATTTCTATCCTTCACTCAATAAAGTGGGTTATATCAAAGATACTGCGATGCCGATTTCCGAAAGCATCGCCCAAACTATTTTATGTTTACCATTGTCGCATGCTTTGCATTCGGATGATGTAACGCAGATTGTCAACTTAATTAATGCTAACTTATGATTGTCATCGGAGCCAAAGGTTTTGCCAAAGAAGTTTTGGAGGTTTTGCAGCAACGCAACCAAACCGAAAACTTGGCGTTTTATGATGATGTAAATGAAATAGGGGAAACGTTATACTATACTTTTCCGATTTTGAAAAGCGAAGCACAAGCAGTGTCCTTTTTTAGCCAAGTCGGAAACCAATTTGTTTTGGGTATCGGCAATCCAATGTTGCGCTACAACTTATATAAAAAGTTCACCGATTTGGGTGGCGAATGCGTTTCTGCGATTAGTCCGTTGGCGCAAATCAGCAGTTATGAAGTAAATATAGGGGTTGGAAGTACCGTTTTAATGAATGCAGTTTTTTCGAATAGTGTTACTATTGGCAAAGGTTGTTTGGTATACTACAATGCTATCATTACCCACGATTGTGTGGTTGGTGATTTTGTAGAAATCTCTCCCGGTGCCACCTTACTCGGTCGTTGTACTGTAGGTTCGTTTACTCGAATTGGTGCCAACGCGACCATTTTACCTGATGTAAAAATAGGAAGCAATGTAACCATCGGAGCCGGTGCTGTAGTTACTAAAGACGTACCGGATAATGCTATAGCTTATGGAGTTCCGGCTGTGGTAATGAAAACTGTTGCTCCTTTAAATGAAAATATACTATGAAATTGTCTTTTGTAATACCGGTTTTTCGCAATGAAGGTTCTATTACGCCAACTTATGAAAAGATTACCGGCTTGATGCACAAATTGGCACTCGATTACGAGTTTGTTTTTGTGAATGATGGTTCCGATGACAATTCCATGCAAGAGTTAACAGTCTTGCACGAACAAGACTCAAAAGTCAAAGTGCTTTCGTTTTCCCGAAACTTTGGTCAAGTACCGGCCATCATCGCCGGTATGAAAGAAGTAACCGGAGCGGCAGCAGTAAGCATGTCGGCCGATTTACAAGAACCTATTGAATTAATCGAAAACATGATTTCCAAATGGCAAACCGGCAACGAAATTGTTATTGGACATCGGGTAGACCGTGAAGATAGTTTTATCGCCAATAAAGCTTCAGCCGTATTTTACAGTTTGATGAAGTATGTCAACCCGAAAATGCCTAAAGGCGGTTTCGATTTTTTATTGATAGACCAAAAAGCCATTGCAGTTTTCAACCAAATCGATGAAAGAAATCGCTTTTTTCAAGGTGATATTTTGTGGTTGGGCTTTAGTGTGGCTTTTATTCCGTACAGTCGTTTAAAAAGAACCATCGGAAAATCGCAATGGACCTTATCTAAAAAGCTTAAGTATTTTATCGACGGCTTGTTAAATACTTCCTATATTCCTATTCGATTGATGTCGCTGCTAGGAATTATCATTTCTTTCTTTGGCTTCTTGTATGCTATTGTCATTGCTTACAATCGCTTTATCAACAATACACCTTTTGAAGGTTGGGCGCCTATCATGATTTTAATTCTGATTATTGGCGGTTTGATTATGTTGATGTTGGGTATCATAGGTGAATATGTGTGGAGAACCTATGACGAAACCAGAAAACGACCGCTATATATTATTAAAGACAAATTGGCCAAGGATGAAACGACTAATTGATTTTGCGGTAAAAAATCCGGTACTGATTACCGCAGTGTTGTGTGTAATATTTTATTTTCTGCCGTTCAAGCCTAAGCCTTTCGGTGATGGGCAATTTCACACCGGAACCCAGCAATTAATTGAATTTATAGCCAACGGTTTTCAGGGGAATATCAATATAGACAAAGGCTTTTTGACCCTTTTTTGTTATTTGATTCCGTACGCTATTGTTTATGCCTTTCACGATGACCGCTTGTTTTTTTTGAGTGGCGTTATTTTCAGCTGTATCTTCGTTTGTTTGTCGGTTTTCTATTTGTTCAAAGCATTTACGATTTTACATTTTACCGATAAAGCTAAGTTTTACGTAATAGTGCTCATGTCGCTTTTTCCGATACATATTTATTATGCTATGGGCATTATCGGCGAAGCGTTCGGTTTTTTCGCTTCTAGTATGTTGATTTACTTTTGGGCCAAGCATTATGCCGGTGTAGCTCAAAAAGCAGATTATTTTCGTTTGGCTTTGAGCTTGGTTTTATTGTACGGTATCAAGCCCAATATGTTGCCGTTTATTTTTGTCATGACCCTCTACGTTTTGATACTTAAACTACCTAAAGCGAGCAAAGTATATTTTGCTATGGGCATGGCTTTGGTACCTGTATTTATATTAGTAGAGCGCAGTTTGGACAATTCCAATTTCGAGTTCAAGAATCGGGTTTTTAGACAACAACTTCTTTGGTCACGTTTTGAATTGCGTGATGAACCATTCAATTGGATGCCACAACATGGGCAAGACAAATTTGCTTCTAATGACTATCTCAATAATCTCAAGAAAAGAAAAGAACTCGATTCCATTTGTATGGCCAATAAATACGACAGGACGGCTTATTATGTTGATTGGGTAAAAAACGATATATTATCTAACCCGGGTTTAACTTTACGTCAATACTCGCTCAAATTTTTCCAAGCCCAAAGTTTTATCATCTCGCCTTTAATGAAGTCGGACAAAAGCAAAGCGATAAAATACGGGATTCACATTTATATTAATCTGATTAATTACATTTTGATAGTTGTCGGGCTTTTGGCGATGGTTTATTTGCTGCGAAGAAAAGAATACCAATTGTTACTTCCGTTTTTATTTTTCTGGGGTTGGGGATTGTTGTATGTCTTTGTTTTCCATTCTGAACAGCGGTATATGTTTCCTGTTCGTCCGGTTTTAATTTTCTTATTGGCTTATTGGATTTCAACTCGTAAGCGCTCCCTAAAACAAACTTGATTTAAATAGAATTTCATTCTTCCAAACACTACTGTACTAGCATCCCTACAAAGGATGCTTTTTTGTTTTTTAGAAAGTATAAGAATACTATTTCTTTTTAATTTTTATTGATTTTCAAGGCTTTAACAAAAGCGCTAAAAAAGTAAGAAAATTTATTATATAAAATTTAAAAATATGCATTTCATCGAATAAATGTGTTTTTTATGGATTTTTTTAAAACATAACTGCTATATTTGAATGTGTAAAAGAAAGAAAAATTTAAGATGATTTCTTTGACCAAACCCAACCGGAAAAATCATGAACAAATGAGTGTCAATTAATTTTCTAATGCCCCAAAATCTTTTTGTTATGAAAATGAAAAATTACTTTTTTTACGCAGCATTACTTGTTCTAGGAACCATTACTCGAGGTAACGGTCAAGTTGACAACACTTTTACAGGATTGAATGCCGGTATTAATAACACCGGTAGTTATAACACAGCTTACGGTAAGAATGCATTATCCGACAACACAAGCAATAGCAACAGTGCCTTTGGTTCTGATGTATTGAAAGTTTCTCAAGGCGGATTCAATTGCGCTTACGGAAATGAAGCTATGCGATTCAATACCACCGGTACTTTAAATGGTGCTTTCGGTACCCGAAGTTTATTTAACAATACTACAGGATCGGCTAATATCGCCATCGGTCACAGAACCTTAGAAGCTAACACTACCGGAACTAACAATACTGCCGTAGGTTATGCTGCTTTAACATTTAATGTGGGGAATGATAACGTTGCCATTGGCGCATTGACACCAAGAAATTTACTAACCGGTAACGCTAATATTTTTATCGGAACGGAAACTGCGATTAACTTAAAAAATGGAAATTTTAACGTGTTTTTGGGTAGAGTGCGACTTAATAATGCTTTTTCTTCAGACAGATTGGCCGGATTCAATACAGACAAAACGATCATCCTTGCCGATGGTGCCGGGAATCAGCGTTTGTTTATCCACAGCAACGGAAACACCGGATTGGGTTTAGGAAACAACATTATTCCTGCCAACAGATTAGATGTAAATGGAGGGGTGGTTATCGGAAGAAGCTTTGTGCCAAGATCTAATACCATGGATACCAATGCCATCATAGCACCTTTAAACGGTATGTTAGTTGAAGGAAGTGTTGGAATCGGAACTTCGGCTCCGGGCAATAAAGTAGAAATCAAACACGGCAGAAACGGATTCTCTGGGTTGCGTTTTACCAATTTGACCAGTAGTTTCAATCCTTCATCTTCTCTAGTAACCAATAAGTTCTTAACAGTAAATGAAAATGGTGATGTGGTTTTACAAAATTTACCGAGTGCAATGGGAAGCAATGTAATGTCTTCCAATGCTAATATCATGACGACTAATGTTAATAATATTCTG
>JBEBBH010000041.1:0-32248 GCA_041158485.1 Bacteroidota bacterium
TTTAGTTGATAAATCGGTTTTACAAAAACCGTACCTGATAAAAAAAGTCCTTTTCAGGACTTTAGTTATTTTTTAGAACCACAATTTCCATGGAATTCGACTTAAAATAAGTAGCAAACCAATCCCGTAAAATACAGCAATTGATTTGAATTTAGCGGTGCCATTTTCCGCTTTTTTGTGTTTAGACCAGCCTATAGTAATTAAAACTATCGCGATAATGTTGATTAGCGGATGTTCTAAAGAGGTTAATCTGGTATCGGCATCTTTCATTTCACCTAATAAAGCATGGCCTAGCGGTGACAAGAAATAAAGAATCAAGCCAACCAATAATTGTATGTGTGCTCCGATTAATCCAAACAAAGCAATTTTTCGATCTTTGGCCGTAAATTCTTTTTTTGAAGACATGCCCATAAAGGAATTAACAACAGCGAAAACCAGCAACAATAAAGCTAAATATGCCCAGCCTGAGTGGAATTTTTGAATGAAATCGTACATAGTTTTTATTTTAGAAAAACAAATATAGGTAAAAGACATAAAAAAACCTCAACTTCGGTTGAGGTTTTTGATAAGAATCAAGTTAGCTTAGAAGCTATAACTGATAGCAAAGTTCCAAGTTCTTCCAAATCCGAAAAAGACTTGATTTGACTTGTCTAAACCATCATAAATTTGAGTGGTCGTATAGGTGTTGTAAGCTGTTGTGTTTGGTGTGCCGTCAGAATTAGTAAAGTCTGCTTGCGTTTTGGTGTGGATGTTAGTTCTGGATTCAGCGATGTAAATTTTATCTAAAACGTTATTGATGTTTAATCTGAAATTGATAGCATCTACACGGTCTTTTCCAACTAACATTTTGTATGAGAAACCTGCATCTAACAAACCGTATGAAGGCAATAACAAGGAACCTTTGTCGTTAGCTGCTTGAGTTCTGAAGTTAACAGGGTCGATACTGGCGTATAGTTCGTCAACAAAGCGATAGTTACCGTCAATTTTCACTCTTTCAATGATTTCGTATGAAGCACCGATGCTTGCAGTAGTTTGAGCAGCATCACCCACTTTCAAGCCATCTAAGTATAATGTTTCTGTGAAAACTTCTCCGCTTGGGTTGGTAATTACCAAATTGTTGTCATCTTGGTAATTTGCTGTAACATTGCTGCCGTATTTCCAGTTTCCTATTGAAGCCATACCGTTAATCGCTAATTTGCGAATTGGTTTATAAGTAAAATCTAACTCTGCACCCACGTGAATTTGTTCAACTCCTTGTAAAAAGGCATTTCCAAGAATGGTAGGAGTGGCTGGGTTCAAATCGTTGTCAATATTGGCCGTTAATCTGATAAAACGGTCTTTCCAGCTGGTTCTGTAAACGTTTAAGTTAGCATTGAATTTTGAGGAACGGTATCCGTAACCTGCTTCTATACCAAATACTTTCTCATTGGTCAGGTTTTCATTTACAAGAGAAGCGTTGTTCGGATAAACAGCATTAAAGAAAGGTTGTTTAGAATAGTATCCCGAATTAACGAAAACATTATGATTTTCATTGATGTTGTAGTTTAAACCACCTTTGATGTTTCCTCCTAAAATATTCTCATAATCAGTAGAGTATAAAGGATCTGTTCTAAGGTATTTAAAGTAATCATCTCTTCTGAATCCTTGTTGTGAAATCGCAGCTTGTACAAAAGCAGTTAGTTTTTCTGTCGCGTATTCTAACTGAGTAAAGGCACCATACCATCTTACCAATCCATCATTGTTATAATTGATTTTTTGTTGGTAATCTGAGTTGAAAAACGGGTTAAAATGTGGTTTAGTTGAGTATTCAAAGCTCAATACTCTGTTAGGATTGTTTACATCAAAGTTATCGGCATAATTATCTGCCCCTAACAAATCATTTAAATTTTGGAAGTGAATACCTCTGTAGGTTCTGGCATCTAAACCAAGATCCAAGGTAAGTTTAGTATTGATTTTTTTGTTCAAATTTACAATACCTCCATACCAGTTGTGTGAGTTGATAGAGGAGATTTTAGAAATACCGTTGGTGGCATTATTGCTGGTAGAAGCAGAGTTTTGAAAACCACCATTAATTTGCGAACGGGTAAAGTTGGTTGTTCCAATAGTTACCGGCTGACCGGAATTGTAGGCGTTGATTAAATCAACATTGATTAATCCGTTAGCGGTTCTTAAGCTGTTAGAAAAGAAACGGTTTCCTCTGATAGCTCCGGCCCCATTACTTCCGCCACCGCGTCCCCATGAACCGTAAATTACTGTTGATAACTTAGTAGTTTCATTGATTTTCCAGTCCCAGTTTAAGGAAGCCACCGGTTTGTGGTAATAGTTGGTTCTGAAACTGTATTCTCTTCCATTCAAATAACCCCAATCCGAGTTGTAGCGAATGTTAGGTTCACCAACGCCATCTCCATATTTTATATAATCGGCTATAGTTGGTGCAGCTGATCTTTGGTTGTGCCATTGTGGAGCTCCGGTAAAGGTGATTTGAAAATCATGTTTTTTATTCAATTCATAGCCTAAAGCCACAAAATAGTTAGCGCCGGCAAATTTTGTTCCGTCAACATATCCATCACCAAAAGTTTGACTCAACAAAACTGAAGTTGAAAAACCATTGTCTAATTTACCACTCGAATAAGACATTACTGTTTTTAAATAATCGTCATTCCCAATGGTTGAGGAAATGGTACCTCCTTTTTTTAAGTCGGATGATTTAGTAACTACATTGATAGTTCCACCTACAGATGAGATGGCTAATTTAGAGGAACCAAGACCTCTTTGAACTTGCATAGCAGAAGTAACGTCGGATAAACCGGCCCAATTACTCCAAAACACTCTGCTATTCTCCATGTCGTTTACCGGGACACCGTTAATCATTACGGCTATGTTTTCTTGAGAGAAACCGCGAATATTAACACGAGAATCTCCAAATCCACCACCCGATTTTGTAGCATATACAGATGGCGTATTGTTTAAGATTTCAGGGAATTCTTGTGAGCCTAATTTTTCAACTATTTCCGCTGATTTAATAGTAGAAACCGCAATAGGAGTTTTTCTGTCTTTTGCAATGTCAATAACGCTTGACTTAATAACAATTTCTTCCAATTGATTTGATTCGGAAACCATAGTAATCTTTCCTAAATCAATAGTTCCTGTTTTTTCTACTGAAAAATTTACGGTTTTTGTTTGGAACCCAACGAAAGTGAATACCAATTGTCCCGTTTGGGTTTTAGTAGTAATGCTGAATTTACCTTCTGAATCGGTCGTGGTGCCTTCGTTTGTTCCTTTTACGGACACGTTTACACCCGGCAATCCCATATTAGACTCAGTATCAAGAACGATACCGCTTACTTTACCTTGTGAAAAAGCCAATGCTGTGCACAAAGTAAAAATCCATACAAAATAATTCGTTTTAATTTTTCTCATTTTAGAGGTTGTTTAAAATTTTTGCAAAAGTTAAATTTTAAACAGACTCAAACGTTAAGAGAATGTTAAGAAAAACAAAATGTTAATATTTTTAAAAATTACTTATTTTTCAAAAAGTGTTTTAGTAAAAATTCAGTTGAGTTGTCGTGGTTTTTCACGCTTCCCGAATGGATTTCATCTAAGATGGAGTTGGCCAACTGTTTTCCCAATTCAACGCCCCATTGGTCGTAACTGAAAATATTCCAAATTACACCTTGTACAAAAATTTTGTGTTCGTATAAAGCAATTAATGACCCTAATGATTTAGGGGTTAGCTTGTCGATTAAAATGGTATTGGTCGGTTTGTTGCCGGTAAACACTTTGAATGGTAAAAGATAATCCGCTGTAGCTCCGCTGATGTTTTGCTTCTCAAATTCGGCTTTTACCTGACTTTCACTTTTCCCGTTGAGCAAAGCTTCGGTTTGAGCGAAGAAGTTCGACATCAATTTATTGTGATGGTCTTCGTTGCCGTACAACGGCTTGACAAAGCCGATAAAGTCAGTCGGAATTAATTTTGTGCCTTGATGAATCAATTGGAAAAAGGCGTGTTGTGAGTTGGTTCCGGGTTCGCCCCAAATAATGGTTCCGGTTTGGTAATTGACCGGTTTACCGTCGCGACCTACACTTTTTCCATTGCTTTCCATGATGCCTTGTTGTAAGTATGGCGCTAATTTTTGCAGGTATTGGGTATACGGAATCAAGGCTTCGCTTTCAGCGCCGAAAAAGTTGTTGTACCAAATGGTTAACAAGGCTAAAATCACAGGTATATTTTTATCTAATGACTCATTTTTGAAATGATTGTCCATATCATGAGCACCAGCTAACAGTTCGTCAAAATGCTCAAATCCAACGGCTAAGCTTATGGACAAACCAACGGCACTCCAAAGCGAAAAACGTCCGCCAACCCAATCCCACATCGGGAAAATATTGTCGGGATTAATGCCAAATTCGGTTACTTTTTGAATGTTAGTTGAAACCGCCACGAAGTGTTTGGCCACGTCTTCTTGTTTGGCTGATTGTAAAAACCAAGCACGGATAGTTTCGGCATTAGACAAGGTTTCTTGCGTGGTAAACGTTTTGGAAGCGATGACGAAAAGGGTCGTTTCCGGATTCAGTTTTTTGATGATTTCGTTCACGTGATCGCCGTCAACATTGGAAACAAAATGAACGTTCAAATGGTTTTTGTAGAATTGCAACGCTTCCACCACCATAGCCGGACCAAGGTCGGAACCACCAATTCCGATATTCACTACATCGGTGAACGGTTTTCCGGTGAATCCTTTTCGTTGTCCAGAAATCACTTCGTTGGAGAACGCTTTAATTTTATTTTTAACAGCAAAAACTTCCGGCATTACGTTTTGTCCGTCCACGACCACCACTTGGTTTTCAGGCGAACGCAAAGCAGTGTGTAATACTGCTCTGTTTTCAGTTTGATTGATGGCATCGCCCTCAAAATATTGGCTGATGGCTTCTTGAAGTTGTACTTCTTTAGCCAAATCCAATAGTAAGTTGATGGTCTCTTGGTTGAGTATGTTTTTAGAATAATCGACTAAAAAATCCTGCCATTGGATATGAAATTTTTCCGCTCTTTGCGAATCGTTGGCAAACATTTCCTTCATGGAAGTATTGCTGATTTGTGCATAATGTTGGGTTAGTTTTTCCCAAGCTCCCGTAACTGTCGGATTGATTTGTGCTAATGCCATTTTTTTACATTTGAAGCACAAATTTACAAATATTGATTGGTAAAAAAAGAGGTGATTTTTTACGCTAACGTTGTAGTAAACAAAAAAAGTAAATTATCTTCTGAATTTGAGTTCGGCAGTGCTGTCCAATACCTTTTTGAGCGGTTTAATTTGCTCCAAAAATTGTTGTTTGTATTTGGCTTCCATTGGAGTAGAGGTAGGCAGTTTTAAACGTAAAGCATCTACTTGTACGCCGTTTTTCCAAAAGCGATAGCAAACGTGAGGTCCGGTAGCCAAACCGGTGCTGCCCACTTTTCCGATAACTTGACCTTGGGTGACTCTTTGTCCGCGTTTCACCAAAATCTTGGACATGTGTAGGTATTGTGTTGAATAGGTTCGATCGTGTTTTACTTTGACAAAATTTCCGTTTCCGGTAGTATAACCGGCTTGTTCCACAACACCGGCAGCGGTAGTCATGATAGGTGTTCCGGTAGGTGCCGCATAATCTGTTCCGTTGTGGGCTTTCCATCTTTTTTGAACCGGATGGAATCGGCTTTTAGAATAACGCGAAGTAATGTTGACAAACTTCAACGGTGCTTTCAGGAAAAAGTTTTTAAGTGTTTTCCCTTCTTCGTCGAAGTATTGTTGCTTTTTGGAACTGCCATCGGGCGAGAAAGGAAAGGCGTATATTTTTTTGCCTTTGTATTCAAAGAATGAAGCCTTTAAACTATCGACGCCATCATAAACGGTGTCGTTGATGTAGCGTTCGGTAAAGGTCAAGCCGAATTTATCGCCTTTTTGGAGTTTGAAGAAGTCGATGGACCAAGCATAGATTTTGGCAATTTTAGCTGCCAAAGCCGGATCTACTTTTTCGTTGGCTAAGGTTTCGGATAAAGAGCCGTTCAAAGCGCCTGCAATAGTTCGGGTTTTGAACGTTAACGGTCGCGTTTTTTGGTAGGCTGTAACCGAATCTCTCAAATCAATCACATAGTAGTTTATCTTATCCGGTTGGTAGATGAAATACTGAATCTTGTGGGTTCTGTTTTTGCTTCTCAAGATGGTGTAAGGTTTTCCAATTCGGATGGATCTTACGTCAAAAGTATCTTTTACTTGAGCGACAATATCGTAAACTTGTTTGCCGTTGAGGTTTTGTTTTTGGAGTAGACTTCCGAAAGTATCCCCTGATTTTACTGTATCATTTACTACGTTAAAATCATGCAGGTTAAAACCAAAATCGATTAATTTAGGCTTTGGTTTTTCTTCCACAAAGGCTTCTTCTTTTGATTGGTTACAAGAAACCACAAAAGAAGTGAGCACTAGCGCTGCAAAGACAATTCGAAAGATTTTTAACTTCATATTACAATCCTTCTCCCCAGTTTTTTAATTCTTCTTCCGACCATAATTCCGGGAAAAAGATGCGGCGTTGGTATTTAGGATGCATGTATTTTTTCCAATCGCTTCCGCCGGTGGCTTCTCCGGAACCTTGTCCGCTTTCGATGTATTTTTTGGCGGCATTCAAATGGCCCATTACCCAAGTGATATTCACGGTGTAATCGTAATGGCGCATGGCTTTGACCAATTCAGGGTTTTGTTGGTCTTCTGCCGGAAGTTGTTTGAATTTTTGCCAGATGTTGATGGTGTTGTATTCTTCCATATATCGAAGAAACTCCTCGCGGTATTTTCTTTCGAATTCTAAAATCAAATACGACTTTTCGCCGGTTTGGTAATCCTTTCCGGCCGCTTGCCAATACAAGTGTTCGAACGCGTGTGAATAAGGTGTATTTCTGTCGATGGTAGCTCGGAAGCGATAATCGATTAAGTTGATTAAATCGGTCGAAGAGAATTCAATTAAGCGGTATTGCGCACTTTGAAAACCACTAGCCGGCGTGAGTGTATTGCGGAATTTCATGTATTGTGCTACTTCCATTCCGTCTCCCATAATGTCAAACGAAGTAGTCAACATGTCGAAATAGCGGCTGATTCTTCGTAGTTTCTCCGTGAAAAATGCAGTCTCCGGTTTTTCAGTATGACACAATTGTTTGATTTCCCAAAGTATCATTTTGAACAACAATTCGTTGACTTGGTGGTACATGATGAACACCATTTCGTCGGGTAATACCGTTCTTTGGGTTTGCAAATTCAACAAGGCATCAGTTTGGATGTAATCCCAATAAGTAATGGGTTTGGCCCAAAGTAAGCCTTCAAGATGGGTTTCGGTTTTTTGATTTATCGCCTCAAACTTTTCTTCTAAATCGGAGAGAACTTCGTGGTAGTTTGTTGTTTTGTTGTTCATTACTTTTTCAATTTCACCATAAACGGATTTTTGAGTCCTTTGAATCCCTCTAAATCGGCTTTAAGAGAACCGACAGCCAAACTGGCTTTAATGCGTAATGGTATTTTGTTTTCATCATCGGATATCCAGACAGTTAGACTTTCTTCTTCTTTAAAAACCCTACCGGATTGAACCAAAGGTCTGAATATCATGGTTTGTGCGGTGCCAAATTTAGTTTTTAATTCTTCTCTGCCCAAGAACTTTAATTTGAATTTATATATTTCATCATCAAAAAACATATCTACTACAATGGATTCTCCCGGTTTGAGTTTGTCGATGTTCGGATGGTTTCTGAGGAAATAGAAAGTCGAAACGATATCTTGTACGTTTTCGGTCACCGGAAATGTTTTCTCGGTGTTGTTCTTGTAATTTTTAACTAAGATTTTGTTGGTCGCCTGATTGAAGAATCCTTCCTGGTTTTTGGTGTAACCGCCTTCATCAATTTTTCTAACAAATTGGTAAGGTTTGTTGGTGGCTTTATCAAAGTAGCTTTCGTAATTGTCGTCTACTTTAAAGAAAAAACGCGACATTCCGACAGTATATCCTTTGCCAACGGCGTGGTACACTTTTTTGTTGTCACGAACGGCTTCTTTTAGCTCCAGAGTTGCGTATCCGGCATTTATAAAGCCATAGTGGATTCGGAATTTGAACCATTCACCGGTATCGTATGCTTCCGGTTTTTGGGTGCTGAAACTCACAGTAATAAAAAGCAATAACAGGAATAAGTATTTTTTCATTTCGAATTGAATTTTATACTGCGATTACAATATCTGTTCCAAAAGTATTAAAACAAAAAAACCCAGTCAAATTAATGACTGAGTTTTTATGCTATTAACCAACCAAAAAACTATAAATTATGAAAATTTATCCAAAATGCGAGGGAACCACCCCTCTATTTTTGTCCTGCAAAGATAACCCAAGACGTTGCGATATTACAAGCAAAAAGTCAACTTTAACAATAATTTAATAAAATATAGTCTTTTTATGGTCTTATTTTTAAATTATTTTTAACAAATAGAGGAATTTATAATGTTCCTCGTAACATTTGCTCTCTTTCAATAGATTCAAATAAAGCTTTGAAATTTCCGGCTCCAAAACCTCTGGCACCCATTCTTTGAATGATTTCAAAGAACAAAGTTGGGCGGTCTTCTACCGGACGGGTAAAGATTTGCAACAAGTAACCTTCGTCGTCTGCATCAATCATGATTCCTAATTTTTGCAGTTCGTTGATATCTTCTTTGAATTTATTCATATGATCTTTTAATCTATCCGGGATGGCATCGTAGTAGGCTTGTGGTGGAGTAGTTAAGAACTCTATTCCACGCGCTCTCATTTCGGCTACGGTTTTGATAATGTCGTCGGTGGCTACTGCAATATGTTGCACACCGGCGCCTTCGTAAAAATCTAAGTATTCTTCAATTTGCGATTTTTTCTTGCCTTCGGCCGGTTCGTTGATTGGGAATTTGATTCTTCCGTTACCATTACTCATTACTTTACTCATTAAAGCTGAATATTCTGTGGTAATTTGTTTGTCATCGAACGAAAGGAAGTTTACAAAGCCCATTACATCTTCGTACCATTTTACCCAAGTATTCATTTCGTTCCAACCTACGTTGCCTACCATATGATCTACATATTTCAAACCAACCGGCGTCGGATTGTAGTCTGATTTCCATTCTTGGTAGCCCGGAAGGAAAGTTCCATTGTAATTTTTACGCTCTACAAACATGTGTACTGTTTCTCCGTAAGTGTAAATTCCTGCGCGCACTACCTCACCGTGTTCATCTTTTTCAACGGTTGGTTCCATGTATACTTTAGCACCTCTTTTGGTAGTTTCTGCAAAGGCAGCTCTAGCGTCTTCTACCCAAAGGGCGATAATTTTTACGCCATCGCCGTGTTTTTTTACATGTTCACCAATTGGAGAGTCGCTGTTCAAAGCAGTGGTTAAAACCAAACGGATTTTATCTTGTTTCAAAACATAGGAAGCCCTGTCGCGCATACCGGTTTCTAGTCCGGCATAAGCCAACGATTGGAATCCGAAAGCTGTTTTGTAGAAATGAGCGGCTTGCTTGGCATTTCCGACATAAAATTCTACGTAATCTGTTCCTAATAACGGAAGGAAGTCTTGCGCTCCTTCAAATATTTTTTCTAAACCGTATTCTACGGATTTGATTTCTTGTGACATAATTCTTGTATTTAAAAGGGGTAAAGTGAATTACCCAAAGTTGTGTTTAAAACTTATTTCATAGCCCCGATAGTAGTGGAAATCCTCGTAGAGATTGCAACGGATAGCGGGAAACAGCTCCTTTCTTCAACTGAGCTCAGGATGATATTTATTCCAACCAAGATTGATAATATTTATCATCGGCAATTTTCATGGCTTCTTCGGTCACCATTAACGGTTTGAAAGTGTCTACCATTACGGCCAATTCCTGAGTGTCTTTTTTACCGATACTTCTTTCGGCAGCGCCAGGATGCGGGCCATGTGGAATTCCGGCTGGGTGTAATGAAATGTGTCCGGCTTCGATATCGTTTCGGCTCATAAAGTCACCGTCGACATAATACAATACTTCATCGGAATCGATGTTGCTGTGGTTGTACGGTGCCGGAATAGCTTCAGGATGGTAATCGTACAAACGCGGTACGAAAGAGCATACCACAAACGCATCTGTTTCAAACGTTTGGTGTACCGGAGGCGGTTGGTGGATTCTTCCGGTTAGCGGTTCAAAATCGTGAATGGAAAAAGCGTACGGATAGTTGTAACCATCGTATCCGATGACATCAAACGGATGTGTAGCATAAACCATGTCGAAAATTTCGTCTTTTTTCTTCACTTTGATGACAAACTCACCTTTTTCGTCATAGGTTTCCAATTCGTAGGGACGACGAATATCGCGTTCACAGAAAGGAGAATGCTCTAACAATTGTCCGAACCAGTTTCTATAACGTTTTGGAGTGTAAATAGGGCGATGTGATTCTACGATGAACAAGCGATTGTCTTCAGTATCAAAATCCATTTTGTAAATGATACCGCGAGGAATAATCAAATAATCGCCGTATTTGAAATCGATATTCCCCAACATGGTTCTCAATTTTCCGGAACCTTTGTGGATGAAAATCATCTCATCAGAATCGGTGTTTTTATAAAAATAATCAGTAGTCGATTGTTTTGGTGCGGCCAAAACGATATGGCAATCCGAGTTGGTTAAGACGATTTTGCGGCTTTCCAAAAAGTCGTTTTCAGGGTTTACTTGAAATCCGCGAAGGCGATAGGATTGGATGTTGTTGGCCTTGGCAATTTTGGGTGCCACGCTGTATTGGTTTCTGATTTCTTTTACTTGCGTCGGACGGTGCTCGTGGTAGGAGTTGGTCGACATTCCGTCAAAACCTACGGTGCCGAACAACTGCTCGTAATACAAATCGCCATTAGGTTTGCGAAAAATGATGTGTCTTTTGTGAGGGATATTTCCCAATTTATGATATAACGGCATAACTGTAATGTTTTAATTAAACAATGTTAAAATGTAACAATGGGTTTGTTGTTACATTGTATAATTGATACATTGCTTCAAATCACTCAGGATTTCTCTTGATGAGGAATTTTAAATACGCTAATAAACCTTGCCACGTCACAGTCATAATCTAAAAACTAATTGTTTTTTAAATTTTTACCGACAATGATTCCCATGCCGAAAGCGGCAATAATGGCTAAAATTATGATCATAAAATGATTTTTTACTACACAAATATCTGAAAAAAAAATCCAAATTCTTTTTCTGAATTTGGATTTCTTTTATTAAAGTTGGTTGAGGTTTGATTTTCTCTTGCTGTAGAGGAAGTAAACGGTGATTCCGATGATTCCCCAAACGATGAAAGCAATCCAAGTTTCTTTACGTACAAAGTACATCAAGAACAAATTGAAAGCTACTCCTAAAGTTCCTACTAAGTATACTGCCGGAGTTTTATAAGGTCTTTCCAATTCCGGTTTTTTCACTCTTAAAATCATAACCGCTACACATACCATAGCAAAGGCCAATAAAGTTCCCATGGAACACATTTCACTTACTTTGTTGATGGGTGTCAAAGCTGCCACAATGGAAATGATACCACCTACTAATATGGTGCTTTTGTGCGGCGTTTTAAAAGTTGGATGTAAAGTTTTGAAGAAGTTAGGCAACAAACCGTCTTTGGCCATTCCTAAGAAGATTCTGGTTTGTCCCAACATCATAACCAACATTACGCTGGTCAATCCGGCAGTAGCCGCAAGGGTGATGATGAACACGGCCCAAGTAATTCCGTTTTCACTGAAAGCAGAAGCTACCGGAGCTGATTTGTCCAATTGGTCATAAGGTACCATACCGGTTAATACTAATGAAACCAAAATGTACAATACAGTACAGATGATTAGTGAAGCTACAATTGCAAACGGCACATCTTTTTTAGGGTTAATGGCTTCACCGGCTTGGGTAGAAACGGCATCAAAACCGATGTAAGCGAAAAACACTATAGTAGCGGCTGTTAAAACGCCTCCAAAACCAAAGCTCACTTTTTCTACGCCATCAATGATTACAGTTTTTTCAGTCGGGATAAATGGTTGCCAGTTGGCAGTGTCTATGTAAAAGGCACCGGCAATAATCACAAACAAAACCACAGCGACTTTAATGATTACAATGATATTGTTGGTTTTAGCAGCTTCTTTAATACCTTTCACCAAGATATAAGTTACCAACCAAGTAATTGAAAAGGCGGGTAAATTAAAGGCAAAGCTCGGTGCGCCTTGTCCTAATTCGGCGTATTTTTCGGTGGCAGTTGTAATGTCGTTGCACAACCAAATCGGGAAATCAATCCCAAACAAATGAAGCAATTTGACAAAGTAGCCGCTCCAAGCTACCGCTACTGTGGTAGCGCCCATCATGTATTCTAAGATTAAATTCCACCCGATGAACCAAGCAAAAAGTTCTCCCACAGTACCGTAGGCATAAGCATAAGCAGAACCTTCAACCGGTAGTACCGATGCAAATTCAGCGTAACAAAGGGAAGCAAATAAACAGCCGATACCTGCAATTACAAAGGACAAAGCCAAAGCCGGTCCGGCATAATCATGAGCTGCAATACCGGTTAGCGTGAAAATTCCGCCACCAATAATAGCTCCGATACCCAATGAGGTTAATCCCCATTTTGTCAATACTCTTTTTAAATCGTTTTTTTTCATGTCTGCCTCAAAAGCAGCCACAGGTTTTACTCTCCAAATTGACATAAATAGTTTGGTTTAGTTAATAGATTCCAAATATAGTTTTTTCTGTTTCAAAAATCACAAAAATATAATTTTTGATGTTTGATTAGGCATCAGAACCAAAATCCCACACTGATAAAAGTAAAGCCACGGTTCAATTCGGGCGACCAAGTGTATTTTACTTCTACCGGGCCGATAACTGACTCCAAGGCATAGCCAACTGCATAACCGTTGTAGGTTGGTTTCGAAAGCCAATTCCCGGTTCTGAATAAATCATCGGAAATGTTGGCATAGTTGGCAGCAAAATTGAAGTGATTTTTTTTATAAAATTCGTAGTCAACGGTAAAGCAGGATTTGATGTAACTGTCGGCTGATAAACTCAAAAAGTCATACCCGTAAAAATGCTTGAAATTATTGATGGTGTTAAAGCCGTATCCGCCTAAAACGAAATCAAAAAAGTGAACACTTTCATTGCCAATGGTGAATCCGAGTTCGGATTGTGCTTTCAACGTAATTTTTTTATGAAACGATTTCACGAAACCAACTTCTCCTTTGGCGATTGAAAAACGATTGAATTCACGGGTGTAATCTGAGGAATACAAAAACGATTGAATGTCACCCGACAAAAACCAACCTTTTTTAGGAAACAATTTGTTGTCGAAGGAATCGAATTTCATATACCCAAAAATACTGGTGTAAAGGCTATTTTCAAAAACCGGATTCACGGTGCCTAAGTTTTCCGATTTGATTTTAATATTTTTTAATTCTACTCCGCCGCCAATGAGGAATTTTTGCATAAAAACGGTTTGCATGTAGGCTTGATTGGTAAAATCCGAAAAGTCGATGTTGATACTGTTCAAGCCCAATTGGCCTAAAATGACACCGTCTCGAAAGTCGGTTGACACATTTCTGTTGAATTTGTTGTATCTCGATTTCAAACCGAAACTCCAGTAAAATCCGTTGTCAATATAATAATCTAAGTTGTAACGAATGTTGTCGCCCAATCCTAAATCCAAGGAAACCACATCATTTTTGAAGAGCGATTTTTTCTGCGTAATGTTGGTTAACAACGCACTTTTGTACAAACCGTCATAATGTAATCCAAACTTTAAGAACGTTTTAATATTATTTTCGGTGAGGTTCAATTTCAATTCGTCTGCGCCTTGATAAGGTTCGATGGTATAACTGATGCGACTAAAGTTTTGCGTGGCATTGATATTGTTCACGCCGGTTTTCAAATCGTCATAGCTTATTTTTTTACCGTTTTTAAAGCGCAATTTTCCCAAAATGTACGCACGAGTGTAATTCTCCAAACGATTAAGACTAATGCTTTTGATGAACAGCGAGTCACTTTTAACCGGATGTTGGTTTAATACATATTTTTCTTCCGGATTGGCCAACTTTTTAATTTTATCAATTTCTAACATGGCGGCAATTTCTCCTTTTTGGATGATTGCTTTCCCTTCATTGAAAGAGATTACGCCGTAATTGGAAATGTCCGGTTTGATGTAAATATCCGTGATTTTCTTTTTCTCGTTCATGCTTTTAATCATGTCCAAGTTGGTAATTTGCACCAAAATTCTGGTAGCATCTTTTAAAGCGTCTCGGTTTTTTAAATCATCTTGAACGTCAACGCCAATAATGATGTCGGCGCCCATTTTTCTGACTTCTTCCGCAGGATAATTATTCACGACACCACCGTCAATTAATACTCTTCCGTCTATTTCAACCGGTGAAAATAAGGATGGAAACGCAGAACTGGCCAGTAATGCTTGCGCTAAATAACCTTCTTTTAAAAGAATTCCTTCGCCGGTTTCTATATCGGTGGCTACACATAAAAACGGAATCGGCAATTTGTCGAATTCTCGGATATGGCGGACTTTATGCGTTAATTTCGACAATAAATTATAGTTGTACATGCCTTTGGAAAGCGCAATGGGAATTCCGATTTTGAATTTATGAAAAGGCAAAGTCAGCGCATACATTTCGTCATTTCGCTTTTCGTAAAAGCTTTTAGAAGAACGCGGAATGTAATCTTGCAATAATTCGTCGAAATTGGTATGGTAAAAAATAGAATCGATTTGCGTCGCGCTGTAACCGGAAGCATACAATCCGCCAACTACGGCACCCATACTGGTTCCGCCAATGTAATCAATTTTAACGCCGGCTTCTTCCAATACTTTCAAAACACCGATATGGGCAAATCCTTTAGCACCGCCACCACTCAAAACCAAACCGATTTTCGGTCTTTTGGTTTGTGTTGAATCTTGCGCCATACTTACTTGAAAACAAAAAAGTCCAAGCAGCAGCAGTGTAATTTTTTTCATAAACAGAGGTTAGGATTTCCCGATGTTGTAAAATTCGGAAATTTTTTTGGCTTTTGACGCACCAATAACCTCAGAAATTTCTTTTTCTGTAGCCGATTGCAATCTTTTAACACTTTTGAAATGTTTTAGTAAAGCCAACATGGTTTTTTCACCTATGCCCGGAATGGTTTCCATAGAGGTTTGTAAGGCCGATTTGCTGCGTTTGTCACGATGGTGTGTAATCCCGAAACGGTGTGCTTCGTTGCGCAAATGTTGGATGATTTTCAAGGTTTCCGACTTTTTATCCAGGTACAACGGTACCGAATCGCCGGGATAAAACAGTTCTTCCAGTCGTTTGGCAATGCCGATAATGGCAATTTTCCCGCGTAAACCCAATTCGTCTAAGCTTTTGAGTGCCGATGACAATTGGCCTTTGCCGCCGTCGATGATAATGAGTTGCGGCAGGGGTTGGTTTTCGTCCAATAAGCGTTTGTATCGACGATACACCACTTCTTCCATTGAAGCAAAGTCGTTCGGACCTTCTACGGTTTTGATGTTGAAATGACGGTAATCTTTCTTGCTTGGTTTCCCGTCTTTAAAAACCACACAGGCCGAAACCGGATTGGTTCCTTGGATATTCGAGTTGTCAAAACATTCAATGTGACGCGGTTCTGAAGGCAATCGCAGGTCTTTTTGCATTTGCGCCATAATACGGTTGGTATGGCGTTCGGGATCTACAATTTGCAGCTGCTTTAATTGTTCCAAACGTTGGTATTTGGCGTTGCGTTGCGAGAGTTCGAGGATTTGTTTTTTGTCGCCGAGTTGTGGTACGGTGACTTTTATTTTGTCGCCGAAATCGAGTTCGAACGGCAAGATAATTTCTTTAGAAGTTAAGTGAAAACGCTCTCGCAATTCAACCACAGCCAATTCCAATAATTCTTCATCGGTTTCGTCGAGTTTCTTTTTGATTTCCATCGTATGCGAACGAATAATCGCGCCGTGTGCAATTTGAAGAAAGTTCACAAATGCCATCGATTCATCTGAAACGATAGAAAAAACATCTATGTTGGAAATTTTCGGATTTAAAATGGTGGAACGCGATTGGTAGTTTTCGAGCACTTCAATCTTTTCTTTGATTTTTTGAGCGGCTTCAAACTTCATATCAGCCGCCAATTCCAGCATCAATTTTTTAAAATCGCGCAAACTGTCTTTAAAATTACCTTTTAGAATTTCGCGTATAGCGTCTACTTGTTTTTGGTAATGTTCTAACGATTCATAGCCTTCACACGGTCCTTTGCAGTTGCCGATGTGGTATTCCAAGCAAACCTTGTATTTTCCGGATTGAATATTGGCTTTAGATAAATCATAATTGCATGTCCGCAACGGATACAGTGCCGCAATCATATCCAAAATGGTATTGACCGTCTTGAAATTGGTGTACGGGCCAAAATATTCCGAGCCGTCTTTGACCATTCTGCGCGTGGGAAATATTCTGGAGAAAGGTTCTTTTTTGATGCAAATCCACGGATAGGTTTTGTCGTCTTTAAGCAACACATTATAGCGCGGTTGCAGTTTTTTGATGAGGTTGTTTTCCAACAACAGCGCATCGGCTTCGGAAGCGACAACGATGTGCTTGATTTCCACAATTTTCCGAACCAACACATTGGTCTTGGCGTTGTCGTGGACTTTATGAAAATAAGAAGAAACCCTTTTTTTGAGGTTTTTGGCTTTGCCGACATATAAAATTTTTCCGGCCGCATCGTAATACTGATAAACACCCGGACTGTCGGGCAAGGTTTGCAATTGCAATTCAATAGAAGGCGTTTCCATACCAACAAAGTTAAGCGAAATTGCCTGAAAAGCAAGAACTGTCAAGCCTAACATTTATCATGTTTTTTTCGTGAACGATGCTCTAGCTTTGCCAAAATTTTTAAGGATGGAATACTGGAAAAAGCTAACTAACGAGCAAAGAAAGGACCGCATTGCAAAGGCTTTACAAGACAATGTCAACTTTTCAAAAGATACGTCTTTGGGATATCCGGCGTCTAAATTAGACAGCAAAGTGTTTAACGACGATGCTCCTTTTTTGAAAGACGCGCCCATTTTGCAAACCTATGTGGCCAATCCGAATAACATTGGTTGTCACACTTTTGGGACTTCTGAAAAAGCTTTTAACGGAACTCACGAGATTGAGCGCGAAGTATTACGCGTTATAGCAGTAGATATTTTTAAAGCCGAACCGGATGCGTTCGACGGTTATATTTCGCCAGGCGGCACCGAAGCCAATATCCAAGCGATTTGGATGTTCCGCAATTATTACATGAATAATTATGATGCCAAAGCCTATGAAATAGCGATAGTAGCTTCAGAAGATACACATTATTCGATTCCGAAAGCGTCTAATTTACTACAGTTGGACTGGCTCAAAATTCCGGTTGATTTTAATACGCGTGCCATTGATAAAGTTCAATTGGAACAAATAATTCTGAATGCGCAGAACAACGGCAAGAAATATTTCATTGCGGTTTCCAATATGGGAACAACTATGTTTGGCTCGGTGGACAATCCGGAAGATTATATCGCTGTTTTTGAAAAACACAATTTGCATTATAAACTCCACATAGACGGTGCGTACGGCGGATTTGTTTATCCGTTTAGCAACCAACAATCGGTTGTCAATTTCAGCAATCCGAAAATCAGTTCCATTACGATTGACGCCCATAAAATGTTGCAAGCGCCTTACGGAACCGGAGTTTTTATTTGCCGAAAAAACTACATCGAAAACGTACTGACCAAAGAAGCTGAGTATGTGGAAGGCATGGACTTAACCCTTTGCGGCAGTCGAAGCGGCGCTAATGCAGTTGCGGTTTGGATGATTTTATTTACTTACGGGCCTAACGGTTGGTTTGAAAAAGTGAGTGTGTTGCAAATGCGAACCCGTTTTTTGTGCAACCAATTAGATGCCATGCAAATCCAATACTTCCGTGAACCGTTTATGAATATCGTAACAATTAAAGCCGAGTATATTCCGTTAGCCATAGCTGAGAAATATGGTTTAGTGCCACAGCAACACGATGAAAGTAACCGATGGTACAAAATTGTGTTGATGGATCACGTAGAAGTAGAACATTTGACTACTTTTATAGAAGATTTGACGGCCGTTAATTATGTATAAAAAGGACTTACGTAAAAAGTACAAAGCACTAAGACAAACACTTTCCGAAGCGCAAATTGAAGATCAAAGTTTAGCAATTGCCAATCGGTTATTGCAATTAGACATTTGGGACAACACCTATTTTCATTTGTTCCTGACAATTGAAGAACAAAAAGAAGTAGACACCGAATTTGTCTTGCAAATTTTAGCCGGAAAAGACAAAGAGATTGTAGTAGCTAAGAGCGATTTTGACACTTTGGCAATGACCCATTTTTTGTTGACGGACAATACCAAATTTAAGAAAAACGACTATAATATTTACGAACCTATTGATGGAATAGAAGTCCCGCCAACTAAGTTAGATGTGGTGTTTGTGCCTTTATTAGCGTATGATGTAAACGGAAATCGAGTAGGTTACGGCAAGGGTTTTTACGATAAATTTTTGTCGCAATGCAAGGAAGAGGTCATCAAAGTCGGCTTCTCGTTTTTTGAGCCTGAAGAAAGTATAACCGATGTATCGCCTAACGATATTCGATTAGATTATTGCGTAACACCCGAAACTATTCATAAGTTCCTAACGACGTCTTTTTAGCAAAGGCTTTTTTGTTAAAGACAATCAATATCCCGACACCGGTAGAAATAGCCATATCAGCGATATTGAAAATGGCGTTGAAGAATTTAAATGGTTCTCCGCCCCAAATGGGTAACCATTCCGGGAAAGTGCCTTCGTAAATCGGAAAATACAACATATCGACTACTTTACCGTGAAACCAAGTTCCGTAAGGTTGATCGGGTGAAAAAGCAGCAACATGGTATCGAGTACTTTCGTCAAAAATAACCCCGTAAAATACCGAATCGATGATATTCCCTGCGGCTCCGGCAAAGATAAGTGCGATGGCTACCATCAAGTATCTTGAGCTGTGCTTTGTACTGGCGTCATACAACCAATATCCTATTCCAAAAATGGCTAAAATTCGGAAACTGGTTAGGATTAATTTTCCGTATTCGCCCGGAATTTTAGTTCCCCAAGCCATTCCCTCGTTTTCGATGAGCAATATTTTAAACCAACCGGTAACGTCAATTTGGCTGGCATCTCCGTAAAAGAAGTTGGTTTTGATGTAAATCTTAACAAATTGATCAACCAATAAAACGATGGCAATGATTAGAATAGAGTTTCTTAATGACATTCTTAGGGTTTTAATGGCGCAAAAATAGCAATATTATTACACAAAAAGCAGAATATTTTATTTGTTAGTGAACTCATTCAACACATTTTAGCATAGTCATGAGAAGATTGTTTATTTTTACCCTAAAAAGCAACCTAAACACTATTTTTTCATCCCAAAAATGAAAACCAATACAATAAACCTTATGAGAAAGTTTTACGCCGCCTTGTTTTTTACATTGGCACTATTCACAACGTCTTGTGATCAAGATGATGACAATGCCGGCTTGGCCAAATTTGCGGTACCAACTGTAAAATCTTTAGCCGAAATTAGAAGTAGCGTTTCGGTAACATCAGCCCAACCAACGCAATCCAACGGTAAAATTTATGTCGCCGAAAACTATTTGTTTTACATTGCAAAGGAATCCGGCGTGCATGTTTTTGACAATACCAATCCGAGTTCGCCGCAAAACATCGCCTTCATCAATTTGGCCGGCGTTCACGATATAGCGGTCAAAGGGAATCATTTATTCGCCGACAATTTTGTGGATTTGTTGGTGTTTGACATTAGCAATATCCAAAATATTTCTTTGGTAAGAACAGTGCCGAATTCGATTGCTTTTTTCCCGCAATATCCCGAAGAGGCGGAGTATTATGATTATACGGCAGAACCTGGTCAGGATGAAATTATCACCGGATTTACTATTGAAATGAAAGCTGTGCCGCAAGGACAACAGTTGCAATTAGCCAACGATGCCTTAGCCGGTTTTGAAAGTGCCAACAGTGGTAACATCGGAACGGGCGGTTCTTATGCGCGTTTTCAAATTAATAACAACGCTTTGTATACCATTGATTCCTATAAATTGAATGTATTTAATATTGCCGATCCGGCCGCTGCTTTTTTCGACAAAGAAATTTACATGACCCAATGGTTTGGCGGCGGTGAATTCGAAACGCTGTTCATTCAGAAAGACATATTGTTTGTAGGTTCTACTACCGGCATGTATACGGTAGATGCCGAAGACGAGTTCAATCCGTATTTTGTTTCCGGGTTTTCTCATGCTACAGCTTGCGATCCGGTAGTGGTTTTTGGTAATACCGCTTATATTACGGTACGCGGCGGGTCAAGTTGCGGTGCGATTGAAGACCAAATTAATGTAATCGATGTAACCGATATTGCCAATCCGACTTTATTATCGACTTATTTATTGAATGAGCCTTACGGATTAGGTATTAAAAACGGCGTATTGTATGTAGGTTGCGGTGCCAATGGCTTGAAGATTTTTAACGCAGCGAACAGTGCCGGGTTGGTTTTGGAAAACAGTTATGATAACAATGTAAAAGATGTGATTCCGCTCGACAGCCATTTGATTACAGTAGGTGATAATACCATTAAGCAATACAGTTACGGTCCGAATTTTTCATTGGTCCAGTTAAGTCAGATTACCTTATAAAAAAAGCCCCGAATTTCGGGGCTTTTTTTATAATACGATAGTATGATTTTATCGTTGTAAATTTTTAGCTTCTATACTCATGGTGGCATGAGGTACAATTTTCAAGCGCTCTTTGGAAATCAATTTTCCGGTTACTTTACAAACACCATAGGTTTTGTTTTCTACACGGAACAAAGCATTTTTCAAATCGCGGATGAATTTTTCCTGACGAATGGCCAATTGTGAGTTCGCTTCTTTCGACATGGTTTCGCTGCCTTCCTCAAACGCTTTGAACGTTGGCGATGTATCATCGGTACCGTTATTCAAATCGTTCATATAAGCACTTTTTATCAAGTCTAAATCGGCTTTTGCTTTTTCAATCTTTGCTAAAATAATTTCCTTGAACTCTGCCAAATCAGCATCTGAGTATCTTAATTTTTCTTCTACCATAATCGTTACGTAATTATTTAGAAATTAATATTCTTGTTTTTATCTCATCAAATTCTATTTCAGAACCTTCGGTAATCTCATTTTCTAAAACCAAACTCTCGGTTAATGTCTCCGATTTGATATAGTTTTCATTTTCTTTAATCGCTTGCGCTAAAACCGGATGGTGTTGCAATTGTACTTTAATCTTATCGGTCACTTCAAAGCCGCTGTCCTTTCTGATGTTTTGGATACGGTTTACCAATTCTCTTGCAATACCTTCATTTTTCAACGCTTCGGTTAGGGTAATGTCTAAAGCAACAGTGATGCCGTTTGCATTGGCTACCAACCAACCCGGAATATCTTGAGAAGAAATCTCAACGTCTTCTAATGATAAAGTTATACTTTTTCCTGAAATTACAAGTGTTAACTCGCCTTTGGCATCTAATTCATTAATTTGCTCTTGGGTAAAACCTTGTATCTCTTTGGAAATCAATCCCATGTCTTTTCCGAAACGCGGTCCTAAAGCTTTGAAATTGGGTTTAATTTGCTTCACTAACACGCCTGAGGCATCGTCTAAAAGTTCGATTTCTTTGACGTTTACTTCGGCTTTTATCAGGTCGGAAACCGCTTCAATTTCAGCGCGCTGAGTCTCGTCAAGTATTGGAATCATTACCTTTTGCAACGGTTGACGCACTTTAATCATTTCCTTTTTACGGAGTGATAAAACCAAGGACGAAACTGTTTGGGCTTTCAGCATTTTACTCTCTAACGATTTATCAACAAAGTTTTCAACCATCACCGGGAATTTGGCCAAATGTACCGATTCAAATTCCTCTGTATGTGTTGCCTGCGTTAAGTCTCTGTAAAGTTGGTCCATGAAAAACGGCGCAATCGGAGCCGATAATTTAGCCACAGTTACCAAACAAGTATATAAGGTTTGATAGGCGGCAATTTTATCCGTACCGTATTCGCCTTTCCAGAATCTGCGGCGGCACAAACGCACGTACCAGTTGCTCAAGTTTTCCTGAACAAAATCGGATATCGCACGGGCGGCTTTGGTAGGTTCGTAATCGGCGTACGCTTCGTCAACGGTTTTGATTAAGGTGTGTAATTCCGATAAAATCCAACGGTCAATTTCCGGTCTTTCGTTCAATGGCACTTCGGCTTCACTATAGGTAAATCCGTCGATATTGGCATACAAACTGAAGAACGAGTAAGTGTTGTAAAGTGTTCCGAAGAATTTACGACGCACTTCCGCCACGCCTTCGATGTCAAATTTTAAGTTGTCCCAAGGATTCGCATTGGCAATCATGTACCAGCGGGTAGCATCGGGACCGTATTCTTTTAGAGTTTCAAACGGATCTACGGCATTGCCCAAACGTTTTGACATTTTTTGTCCGTTTTTGTCCAATACTAAGCCGTTTGATACTACATTTTTATAGGCAATTTTATCAAAAACCAAAGTTCCGATGGCGTGAAGCGTATAGAACCAACCGCGGGTTTGGTCGACACCTTCCGCAATAAAATCGGCCGGGAAGGCTTTGTTATCATCGATTAATTCGCGGTTTTCAAACGGATAATGCCATTGGGCATAAGGCATGGCGCCCGAGTCGAACCACACGTCAATCAAATCGGATTCGCGTTTCATCGGTTGGCCGGATGGCGATACCAAGATGATGTTATCGACCACATTTTTGTGCAAATCGACTAAGTCGTAATTGGCTTCGCTCATGTCACCGATGGTGAATCCTTTGTACGGATTTTCGGTTTGGAAACCGGCCGCGATGGATTTTTCGATTTCAGTATACAATTCTTCTACCGAACCGATCAGCATTTCTTCGGTGCCGTCTTCGCTTCTCCAAATTGGCAACGGAATGCCCCAATATCTGGAGCGCGATAAGTTCCAGTCGTTGGCATTTTTCAACCAGTTTCCGAAACGACCTTCACCGGTGGCTTTAGGCTTCCAGTTGATGGTATCGTTGAGGTCGAACATACGGTCTTTGATTTCGGTTACTTTGATGAACCAAGAATCCAACGGATAGTATAAAATTGGTTTGTCAGTTCTCCAACAATGCGGATAACTGTGCACGTATTTTTCGACCTTAAAGGCTTTGTTTTCTTCTTTTAAACGAATAGCGATTTCTACGTCTACTGATTTTTCAGGTGCTTCGCCTTCGTTGTAGTATTCGTTTTTGACATATTTTCCGGCAAAATCACCCATTTGGGTTACGAATTTCCCTTGTAAATCTACCAAAGGAACAGGGTTGCCGTTTTCGTCCAACACCAACATAGGCGGTACTTCAGGAGTCGCTTCTTTGGCCACTTTGGCATCATCGGCACCGAAAGTCGGCGCAGTGTGTACAATTCCGGTTCCGTCTTCGGTAGTGACGAAATCGCCTAAAATTACACGGAAAGCATTTTCCGGATTTTGATACGGCAAAGTGTACGGCAGTAATTGTTCGTAGCGAATGTCTACTAAATCAGCGCCTTTGGCTTCGGCTAAAATTTGGTACGGAATCTTTTTATCTTCTGATTTGTAATTCGCAAAATCAGCTTCAGATTCTGCCACGAAATATTTACCGCCGAATTGTTTTCCGACTAAGTTCTTGGCCAGAATCACATTGACCGGTTCAAAAGTATATTGGTTGAACGTTTTGACTAAAACGTAGTCGATTTTTGGTCCGACTGTCAAAGCGGTGTTACTTGGCAAAGTCCATGGCGTGGTCGTCCAAGCCAAGATATGAATATCACCGAAGCCTTGTAAAAAGTTCGGTAAGGTTTCTGGTTTGGTTTTGAATTGTGCTACTATCGTCGTATCGGTTACATCGCGATAAGAACCCGGTTGATTGACTTCGTGCGAAGACAAACCGGTTCCCGCTTTTGGTGAATACGGCTGAATGGTGTAGCCTTTGTAGAGTAAGTCTTTGTTGTAAATTTGTTTGAGCAACCACCAAACCGTTTCCATGTATTTGGATTTGTAGGTCACATACGGATCTTCCATATCTACCCAATAGCCCATTTTTTCGGTGAGGTCGTTCCACACATCGGTGTAACGCATAACGGTTCTTTTACACGCTTCGTTGTATTCGGTTACCGAGATGGTTTTGCCGATGTCTTCTTTGGTGATGCCTAATTCTTTTTCGGTACCTAATTCTACCGGTAAACCATGCGTATCCCAGCCGGCTTTACGTTTCACTTGGAAACCTTTCTGGGTTTTGTAACGACAAAAAATATCCTTGATGGCGCGCGCCATTACGTGGTGAATTCCCGGTAAGCCATTGGCCGACGGCGGACCTTCAAAAAACACATAAGGAGTAGCCCCTTCACGGGAAGTGACACTCTGTTCAAAGACGTTATTTTTTTTCCAAAATGCAAGAACTTCTGAGGCTACAGTTGGCAGGTCAAGTCCTTTGTATTCAGTAAACTTAGTACTCATTTTTATCGTTTTCTTAAATCAGTTTGCGAAAGTAATAAATAGTTGTGAGTTATGGGTTATGAGACGGGAGTTTTTGCGTTAGCGGTTGTAGCGAAAATCCTTTTTTTGCCCAAAACTCCTTGAATTGCCATAATATGATTAAAAAAGATTGCAGCGGAAGACGCGGCCCGGAGGGATACGAGGCTTTGCAAAAGCCGACTGCCCAAAGGGAAACGCCCATAAAATTTTAAGCAAAAACCTCTTTTAAAACCTCCAGCGATTTGGGTTTTTTGAAGCCAACCAGGTGAAAAGTGTAGTAATCCAAGAGGATTTTGAGTAAGAGTTGGCGTTCGGTGCCGTTGAACACTTTTTGCGGACTGTCGAATTTTAAGTCGATTAATTTTTTGAACAAACGGGTTTCGTTTTCGGGCAGGCAGCCTATGCCTAAAGTGGGCGAAAAGTAGCCTTCTTTCACTTCAAAAAAGGGATAATTTATTTCGGAAGTATCAGGATAAAAGCCCAGGAATTTTGTGGCTTCCAGTAACAATATTAGGTGGAAATTAGACGTTTCTTCATGTGTATCGAGCCAAAGTAAGGCCGTTTCCAAAAAGGTGAATAAGCGGTCGTTTTTTTCTTCTTCGTGTATGCTGTGGTGGAGCATTTCGGAGAGAAAAATAACGATGGTGCTTTTGATGATGTCGGTGTTGATGGTTTGAAAAGCGTGCGCCAATTTGATTTCTTTGAAATGCTCTAAAGTGCCTTTGTTTTTGTGATTGGCTTCGATTTCGAGTATGGTCAGCGGTTGGAAATAGGCAATTTTTTGATTTGATTTTTTGGCTGAAAAGGCATTCGGCACAAAATAGCTTTTTAAACCATCGCTTTGCGTTAGGCATTTTACAATCAGACTTTTTTCCTGATATTTTAGCGAAGAAATGACAATGGCTTTGGTTTTGACGAGCATTTGAATTGTGAATTGTGAATTGTGAGTTGTGAATTATAAAGTTTTCATTCACCATTCACCATTATCTTATAATCATCACTTTTTTAACCGTGGTTTCTGAGGCATCTTCGGCGGCAATAAAAATCATGTAAACGCCTGAAGCTACTTTGTATTTACCAAAAGCGGTAGTGTCCCATTCGATGGTACCTCCGGTTGCAGTGGTTTCGTACACTAAACTTCCTTCGATATCGGTAATTTTAATATTGGCACCCGAGGTTAAGCCTGCAATTTTAACGGTTCCCACAAACTCGGGACGCACCGGATTCGGATAGACATACACGTCTTTTAAGTTATCGGCCGGTTTGGTAGCTGTTCCTTGAAAAGAGACCATGCCTCTGTCGGTGGCAAAGAAAACCTCTCCGGTTTCGGCATTGATGTCAATATCGGTAATCACGTTGCTGGGCAGCGGCGAATTGTCTTTGGTAAAGTGATAGATGGTTTCCTGCCCGTTTGGAGAAAAGAGAAATACCCCGGAATCGGCAGTGCCAATCCATTTTTCGTTCGAACCGTTAACTACGATGTCGGTAATGAATTGTTCGTACAAGAGCTCTTGTGCCAAATCGTCTTCCAAAATAATGATAGCATTGGCTCGCATTTGTTCCGTACCATTGTAACTTCCTGTACTTGGTAATACGCGCAATCCTTTGTTAGTGCCGATCCAAACTTGGTTTCGGTTGTCGATGGCAATAGCCCTTACATCTCTGGAAGGTAAGTTTCCGTTATCCGGGCCTTCAGTAATTTTTTTGAATTCGTTCACCGTTTCGTTAAAAGCGATAACGCCATCGAGGTAAGTGGCCATCCATTTGGTTCCGGTTCTGTCGATGACTATTTTATTCATATTGGCCGAGGTGAAATTATCCAATATGCCTTCTAAATTATAAGATTGCCATTGTCCGCCACTTTTCAATACTTTCAATTGGTTTTTGATGTTGTTATTGGTTACCCAAAGGTTGCCTTGGCGGTCGAAAGCAGTGCCGTTGATTCTGACACTGATGTTCGAACCGTCTACCAAAGATTCTAAACCACTGTTGGTTTGGTCATACAGCATGGTGGGTATATCGCTTTCAATTTTCAGCAATCCTCTGTGATAGGAACTCATAAAAACCTCATTTTCATTGGTAGGATTGACAGTGATTTTGGAAAGGGCTTGGGCGCCTAATAAATCCGTGTAAGGGATGTGTAGCCAACCATTAGTTGCATTGTATTTTGAGATTTCAAATTGTGGCGGGCTAAAGCCAAAATAAGTGTATGGATTGTAAAAAATATCGTAACCACCATAAGTCACCCACAGATTTGACGATGAGGCGTCAATGGCGAAAAGTTTGTTTTTGGTTGGTCCTGTAGGCATGATAAATTCGAAATTAGTAGGAGCGCTGACCGGAGCCGATAATACGCCGTTTTCGTTGGTGCCTATATAAATGGTATTGTTGATTACGGTAGCCGCAGTAAAAGTCACCGTTGGCGAAGTCACTTGAATGCTTTGGATGTGAGCCACGGTATTTGATCCTGTATTGATAACATAAACGTGATTGACTGAAGCTGCAATAAGGTAGTCATTAGTCGCTCTGAAGTCGATGCAAGCCTCACCAATGTTTGCGACTTCAATAAAACCGCCGTTGTGTTTGTAGATTTTGTTGTTGGTGCTGTAGAGGAATAATTGGTTGTTGAAGGTTGTTATACCAAACCAATAGCCGCCGTCGAAAGAGGTCCACTGCGCAAAGTCGATTAGGTTTGGACTAGACAAATTGGCTTTTAGGATGCCGTTAAGTTGTGTAACAGCATAAATTTCTCCATTGAGAACAGCCGTTTGGAAAACTTTGATTTCTTGTCCGTTTGGTCCGATAAAATAGGTGTCGCCAAATTCGAGCGTTGCTAATTTGTATTGCACAATTCCAAAATCACACGACAGGTATAAAATGCCTTCGTGTTCGGTAAAGTGATTGATTTTTTTGATGTTAGCCGGAAGGTTTTTGTTAATTATATCAACCACATTCAACATACTGCCGTCTACATCATTAAGAACAATCATCAACCCGCTTTCGTAGCCCACTACGGTTTTTTGAAAGGCATCGCTATGGTGTATTGCCGAAATAGTTTGTCCGGATAAGCCATCGATGGTATTGATGGTTTGGATGTTATTGGATACAATATTCTTGGTAAACAAGGCATTTTCAGAAGCGGCGTAAACTTTGGCTGCCGATTCAGAAAGGTCTTTGATTTGATTGTATGAAAAATACCCTTTCCAATTTTGGTTTTGTTGTGACCAACTCCATTGGAATGAAAAGAGCAATACGTAAAAAAGGCATTTTTTCATTGAGCAGCAATTTGACACAAATATAGTATAAACGAGAAAAATATCGGTTTGGTATTTTGAGGCAAAAAAAAGGCCTTCGTTTCCGAAGGCACTTTTAGGTCTATATTTCGCTGCCGTTCCATACAGTTCGGCAGCGGTTTTAGTGGTTGGTTTTATTTGGTTTATACAATACCTTGAGCCAGCATGGCATCGGCAACTTTTACAAAGCCGGCAACGTTAGCACCTTTTACATAATCTACATAACCGGTTTCGTCTTTACCATATTTTACACAAGCTGCGTGGATGTTTGCCATGATGTCTTTCAATCTTTGGTCAACTTCTTCAGCGGTCCAGCTCAAACGCAAAGAGTTTTGCGACATTTCTAAACCAGAAGTGGCAACACCTCCGGCGTTAGAGGCTTTCCCCGGAGCGAATAAAATTTTCGCATGCAAGAACACTTCAATAGCTTCAGGCGTTGATGGCATGTTAGCACCTTCGGCTACGCAGATACAACCATTGGCTACTAATACTTTTGCTTCTTCACCGTTTAATTCGTTTTGAGTGGCGCATGGTAAAGCGATATCACATTTTACTTCCCATGGACGTTTTCCCGCTACGAAAGTAGCATTAGTGTATTTTTTTACGTAATCCGAAATTCTTCCGTAGTTTACGTTTTTGATCTCCATGATGTACGCTAATTTTTCAGCGTCAATTCCGTCAGCATCATAGATGTATCCTGATGAATCAGAAGCAGTCACTACTTTGCCACCTAATTGGGTGGCTTTTTGGATAGCGTATTGAGCTACGTTACCAGAGCCTGAAACTACTACGGTTTTTCCTGAGAAACTGTCACCTTTAGTAGCCAACATGTTTTGAGCAAAGTATACATCGCCGTAACCGGTAGCTTCCGGACGGATTAATGAACCTCCGAAAGTGATTCCTTTTCCGGTAAGTACTCCGGTAAATTCGTTTCTTAATCTTTTGTATTGTCCGAACATGTAGCCTACTTCTCTTCCGCCTACACCGATATCTCCCGCAGGAACGTCAGTATCAGCACCGATATGTTTGGCCAATTCAGTCATAAATGCTTGACAGAATTTCATGATTTCGTTATCTGATTTTCCTTTAGGATCGAAATCAGAACCACCTTTCCCACCGCCCATCGGCAAAGTAGTTAAGCTGTTTTTGAAAGTTTGCTCGAAAGCTAAGAATTTCAAGATGCTTAAGTTTACTGAAGGGTGGAAACGGATTCCTCCTTTGTAAGGTCCGATGGCAGAGTTCATTTGGATTCTGTAACCACGGTTTACTTGTGTGTTTCCGGCGTCATCAATCCAACAAACACGGAACATGATTACTCTTTCCGGTTCTACCATTCTTTCCAAAAGCATTTTGTTTTGGTATTTTTTATTTTGTTCGATAAAAGGAATTACGGTTTCGGCAACTTCCTTAACGGCTTGCATGAATTCGGGTTCGTGGCCATTTCTTTGGGCAACTAAATCGATAAAATCATTGATACTTTGTGACATAAAATATACTTTTAATTTTTTTAAGAAAACGTTTTCGTAAATTCCGACAAATATACATTTTATTAAAAATACAGGTGCAAATTTTTTAAAATTCTCAGAACTTTTGTGTTTATGTTAAGGAACTTTGGGGAAATTTATATTAAATGTGGTGTTTTAAAACTTTTATTGCTTTTTTTCGTATATAAATCAACAAATTTTTATTTTATTTTAGAACTGAATGATGTTTTTATATATTTGTCGAGAATTGAACTTATTAGTATGCAAATGCCCAAAAAATTTATCATAACTATAGCCTTGTTATTTGCATTTTCAAATAACGCTTTAGCCCAATTTGGTTTTTCACATGAAGTTGGAGTCATTGTAGGGCCGGTTGCTTTTCAATCGGATTACGGGGAACGATACAACTTTGCTACTAATGCCGGAAATACAGGCTACGGAATAGGATTGATACACTATTTGAATTTTTCTTACCGAGCAGACTGTAATTGTTACACGCCGGAAACCTATTTTAACGACCACTTCAAGTTAAGAAGTGAGTTGTCATACAACAAAACAGATTTGCAACATTTCGGGCGTTGGGTTGATCCTGACAGAACCTCTTTGTTTGCTAATCAATTAAGAGGAATGCGTGGGAGTACTTCAGTAACCAATATAGGGATGCAACTTGAATATTTCCCTTTAAGCATCAGAGATTTTTCTTCTACCATAGGAGCTTGGGCGCCTTTTATCAGTTTAGGAGGTCAATTCAGTTTTTATGATCCTGAGGCTTATTCAACTTTAGGGCCATTGAATACCCCAATTTCTACACCTATTAAATATTACAATGCAACCACAAACCAAGGCGGAACTGTTTGGTCTATTGTGGGAAGTGTTGGGACAAGATATAAGTTAACCGAGTTGTCTGACTTAATGGTTGACTTAAGAATGCAGTACTATTTTTCCAATTGGGTTGACGGGTTAAACCCGGATCCGGCTGTTTATGTTGAAAACAGAGCTAATGATTGGAATGTATGGTTGAACTTTGGTTACATCTATTACTTGCAATAGGTCTCTCTTTTATTCTTCAGTTGCGTCCTTATAATCAGGATAAAGAAACTTATTGTACGGGAATCTTGTGATGTGAATTTCTCTCACTGCCTCGTAAACTTTCTCTCTGAATTCCTCAAAGTTTTCTTTGTTTGTGGCGGAGATGAAAAGCGCATTTTTTTCACCTACATTATGCATCCATGTGGTTTTCCATTCTTCTAAGGTGTAATGCTTCGTTGTTTTTTCGGTGATTAAATCATCAGCTTCTATAACCAAATGTTTGTAGGCATCGATTTTATTAAAAACCATTATGGTTGGTTTGTCATTGCTTTTGATGTCTTGTAAAATCTGATTGACAGAGTCGATGTGTTCTTCAAAATCAGGATGTGAGATGTCTACCACATGCAGTAACAAATCCGCTTCTCTTACCTCGTCCAAAGTGCTTTTGAAAGATTCAATCAACTGAGTGGGCAATTTTCGAATAAACCCTACGGTGTCTGAGAGTAAAAAAGGCAAGTTTTTAATAACCACTTTACGAACGGTAGTGTCCAAGGTGGCGAAAAGCTTGTTTTCTACAAACACTTCGCTTTTACTGATGACATTCATCAAGGTTGATTTGCCAACATTGGTATAACCTACTAAAGCAACTCTTACCATCGCGCCGCGGTTGCTTCTTTGAACTGCCATTTGTTTGTCGATCGTTTTGATTTTGTCTTTTAACAATGCGATTCTGTCACGCACAATTCGGCGGTCGGTTTCTATTTCCGTTTCCCCGGGACCACGCAATCCGATACCTCCTTTTTGGCGCTCTAAGTGCGTCCACATTCCGGATAATCTCGGCAATAAATATTGGCATTGCGCTAATTCTACTTGGGTTCGCGCATAGGATGTTTCCGCTCTTTGGGCAAAAATATCTAAAATGAGGTTGGTGCGATCTAAAATTTTACAATCTAAAATTTTAGAAAGATTTTTTTGTTGGGAAGGAGACAGTTCGTCGTCAAAAATAACGGTAGAGATAGTATTTTCCTTGATGTAAAGATTGATTTCGTCAATTTTTCCGGTTCCTAAGAAAGTCTTTGGATTGGGTCTTTCCAGCTTTTGAGAAAATCGTTTGATAACTTCTCCTCCTGCTGTAAAAGTCAGGAATTCAAGCTCATCAAGGTATTCTTTTAATTTTTCTTCACTTTGGTTTTGGGTAACTATACCAACCAACACCGTGCGTTCAAAATTTATAACTTCTTTTTCTAACATTGTCTTCAATTGAGTTACAAAAGTAAGGATTAGAAGCTAAACTTTAGGTAGAATTATTTTACTAAAACATAACATTAATTTGAATTATTGTTCCAAAAAAAATTTAAAAGGTATTTTTTTCATATTTTTTACTAAATTTGGAACTCAAATTCCAAAAAAACTCAATTAAACAACTAAAATTTTCATTTCATGAAAAAAACTACATTACTAATTTTGTTGATGTTCTTTTCTGTCTTTGGCTACTCACAAATGGCTTTGGAAGGATTCGAATCAACAACAGGTCCGGCTGCACTACCTTCTACGACCTGGGCTTTAGGAACAGGTAACTGGGCCGTTTTTGATAACGGAGTAGGAACCGTTCAGCGATGGGGAATCAACTCAACAGTAGTAACCCCTCCAACGCCTCCGATTGTTTATCAAGGCACTAACGCGGCCTATGTAAATCGTGAAAACATCGGACAGAACAATACTTCCGAGGATTACTTGGCAACCCCATTGGTGACCATTCCAACGAATGGTCAACTTCGTTTTTACACCCGAAGTT